>JBFHGY010000318.1:0-4578 GCA_041582905.1 Crocinitomicaceae bacterium
ACAACGACACCCAAATTTTTGAATTGCACCGTGTCTTCTAACAACGCATGCGTTCCAATCAAAATATCAATTTCTCCATTCAACAATTGTTCATGGAGCACTACTCTTTCTTTCTTTTTGGTTGATCCCGTTAACAGAGCCACCTTTACATCCATCGATTCCAAAAACTCAGAAATGGACTCAAAGTGTTGAATCGCTAGAATTTCTGTTGGAGCCATCAACGCTGCCTGAAATTGATTATCGATTCCGATCAACATGGACAGAAGGGCTACGAGTGTTTTTCCCGATCCTACATCCCCTTGCAATAAGCGATTCATGTGATGCCCTGTATTCATGTCGCGCCGAATTTCCTTCAATACTCGTTTCTGTGCTCCTGTTAAATCAAATGGCAGGACCTGTTTGTAAAAGGTATTGAAATGATTCCCCACTTTCTCGAACACAAATCCTTTGGACTTTTGCATGGCAATCTTCTTCCGCATCAGCAGTTCCATTTGCAAGAAGAATAACTCTTCAAATTTTAGTCGAAATCGGGCCGCTTGAACCTGCTGCTCTGATTTGGGAAGATGCACACCTCGAATTGCCGTATCTCGAGGTACTAAACGATACTTCTCTCGAAATGCCGAAGGCAATAAATCTTCGAACTTTGCAGTATTTTCCTTGAGGAGCGTTCGAACAACTTTCTCAATCCCTTTCGTGTTTAAGTTCATCGAATTGAGCCGTTCTGTACTAGAATATACGGGCTGAAATCCTGCTTCTTTCGTGTTCACCGACGAAATTTCCGGGTGTGGAATGTTCCACTTGTTGGCATACAGCTTCGGCTTCCCGTAAATTTGAATTTTCTTGTTGATTTCAATTGACTTCTTGATCCACGATGCACCTTTGAACCAAACGAGATCGATCATGCCCGTTTCATCTTCAAACTTTGCTGTTAGGCGCTTCCCTCTCCCCGTTCCTGACTCCATAATCTGGGTAATCTGACCTTGCAACTGCGCAAAACCATCCAAGCCAACGAGATCGCGAATTTTGTGATGTTGCGATCGATCGACATAGCGAAACGGGTAATATTCGATTAAATCTTGAAACGTGTAAATACCGAGTTCCTTCTTGAGAACTTCAGCCCTTTGCGGCCCCACTCCCTTCAAGTATTCGATTGGCGTGATCAAGAAATTATTCATGGAGTAAAGCTAAAAAAAATCCCTCAGCACTGCTGAGGGATTTGTAAACATTGTATATGGTATATTTTACTCTGCCTTCTATTCGGATTCAGAAGGCGTGACTTTTTTAAAGGCCGCTTTACCGTCCTCTAAGAACTTCACATATCCTTCCACACTTGAATCATATCCTCGAGGTTCTGATAAATCGTTCCCTTCAAGGTCTTGAACAATATAGAGAGGCTGAGATAATTGATTGTATTTCTCAATTTGATACGCCGACCATTTGTTTCCAATATTTTTAATCGTTCCTTTCAACGATTCAGAATATACTTGTTCAGATTTTGGCACCTCCGTTCTGTCATCACAGTACAATGAAATGATCACAAAATCTCTCTGTAGTGTTGGTCGTACCTTATCGTTCATCCAAATTGTAGATTCTGTTTTACGACAGTTTGCACATGAGTGTCCTGTGAAATCAATCAGAACTGGTTTATTCACTAAGCGTGCATACTCTCTACCTTTCTCCAACTCATGGAAAACGAGGATTGAACCATCAGCCACTTCGTGCATATCTCCTCGATACTCTGCGAAGAAATCTGCATTTGCCGCGTCAACGGGAACCTCTGCTTCACCTTTAACAAACCTAAATTTATCTTCCGAATGTGTCCTCGGCGGCGCCACTCCATCAATTATCGTGAGTGGAGCTCCCCACATTCCTGGTAGCAAATAAACTGCAAACACCAATGCAGAAAGAGCAAACATGAAACGTGGCACACTAACACTTTCTACTGGGGAATCATGCGAGAACCTTATTTTTCCGAGAAGATACACTCCCATAATCGCAAAGACACAGAACCAAATTGCGACGAAAATCTCACGTGTCAAGAAATCCCAGTGGTACGCTAGATCGACCATACTTAAGAACTTCAATGCCAAAGCAATTTCTAAAAGTCCCAATACCACTTTCACTGAATTCAACCAACCTCCAGATTGAGGCAAAGAATTCAGCATACTTGGGAAAATCGCGAAAAGCATAAATGGTAAAGCCAAAGCGATAGAGAACCCAAGCATAATAGCAATTGGTGCTCCCATAGAACCTGAACTCACGGCTTGTACAAGTGAAGCTCCAATTAGTGGTCCAGTACACGAGAATGATACAAGCACTAACGTGAATGCCATGAAGAAAATCCCAATTAGACCTCCTTTATCTGACTTAGCATCCACTTTATTCACCCATTTACTTGGCATACGGATTTCGAATGCACCCAAAAATGAAAATGCAAACACCATAAAAATGAGGAAGAAAGTAAGGTTCAGTCCTGCACTTGTTGATATCTCATAT
Organism: Crocinitomicaceae bacterium; assembly: GCA_041582905.1. GTDB lineage: Bacteria > Bacteroidota > Bacteroidia > Flavobacteriales_D > Crocinitomicaceae > UBA4466. The sequence continues at coordinate 2,497 of JBFHGY010000318.1, forward strand.
ACCGTATTTGGGCTTCCTGAAATCAATGTGATTAACAGTCCAACTAAAACATATACGACAATGATCGAAGCACCATAGAAAAGAGCATTCATGATTCCTTTAGCACGAGTACCTGACTGCTTCGTAAAGAACGAAACCGTCATTGGAATCATCGGGAATACACATGGAGTAAAGATGGCGAGGAATCCCCAAATCATCCCTTCGATGAATAAACTCATCAAACTACGAGTTTCCTTTTTGTCGTCTCCTGCTCCTTTTACCTTTTCATCTGATCCGGAAGAACTCGCAGACTCGTTGTTATCTTCAACTTCCTGCTCTGTCCATTCTGGTAAATCAACCTTATACTTTTCTGAAAGAGTTTCGAGGGCAGATTTAATTTCCGAATCACTCTTGAACTCTTTCTGATATTTCATATCAATCAAGCCAAGTGCATCTTGCAAATCTTTTTCAGACCCTACGGAATTCAGCATTGTCTTTACTTCCTCGTTCATCAGCTTTTGCTCCATTCCAAAAGCCGTGAGGTTTGCTGCTAAGAACAGCACAAATGTCAGTAGTAATTTATTCATTCTCATAAGTTCCACCTAGTTCAAGATAATTTTTGTAAAATTTTGCAGTATTTCCATTCGGAACCTTTACCCATTCATTTAAATACATTACGTATTCATTTCCTTCTTTGTCTTTCGCAAAATCACCATTGATTGTCATCTCATCATCCTCTGTCGATTCTTCTTTTTTGTTTGGATCGTAGCCAGATACTTTCAATGTCGTTTCCTGCTCAGGTGGGAACATACATCCATTTTCATCACAAATCTGATATACCGCAGCAAACTTAATATCAAACGGTTTATCCGTTAACACTTCAATTTTCTGTTTGAAACTAGCTGTTCCCTCGAAATACAACTGTTCCCCCAGATCATCAACATGTAAATGAGCCTTTTGTCCATCTTTCACCTTTCCTACAAGTTTGAAGTCACCCGATTCAACAAACTTCAATTCTGTGGCGTATCCAGTAAAATCAGCCTTCATTGGATCGTGATTCACTGAGAAAATATGCCATCCTGGAACTAGCTTTGCAGTCGCCACGACATAAGCCGATTTATGATCAATCTTTTGCAACTTATACGTCCAAGAAACCTTATCACTCCAAGATCCTTGTGCAATCGAGTAACTCGACACAAACATCACACTCAATACCATCAGCATGCGTGCAATCATTCTACTTCTCTTCATCACCTATCTTTATATTAAATTCTTCATCCACTGGTGGAAGGCACTTGGTTTCGTCACATACCATATACGTGATGAATCCTTTCACTTCACCTGCTGATTTTACTTTTATTTTCTGCTTGAATTGCACAGAGTCCTTGAAATAGGACAACTCTCCATCGAAATTGGGATCGTATTCTGTAATTGGTGTTGGCTCAGACGCACTTCCCACTACTTTGAATACGGATTTGTTTGGTTCCAGTGTAAATGCCGTAGCAACTGGACCAATACCTTCATTAATGTGTTGACTATATAAATGCCATCCTTCTTCTATCGTAGCATTGAACACAATGGATTCGCTTTCGGAATCGAATTGAACGTCCCAAACCACCTCATTCTGTCCGAAAGAACAAAATGCAAGAAGTAAAATGGATAGAAATAATAGACTTTTTGGCATCAATTAGAATTGTTTCCCAAACTTACGCAATCGTTTAACAACTTAGACGCCGCAAATCAAAATATCCTTGAAATCCCATCAAGTAATTTTTAAGGCTTAACTTCCTTTTTAATTAGTGAATCGAGCGCATTATGATTTGATTTCCACAATCCGACTAATCGGTAACCACACACCACCTTTCAGACAGATATATTTCGCTCCGAAAGCCCAAATAGTTGTGTCCACACGTTTCAAACCAAGATCATCGTTAAAGTAAATAGAAACTTTCGTGTGATAAGCATTCCCCAAACGCGTTGCATTCTTGATTTGCTCCATGAGGTTCGGGTGCTGATCAATTTTATCTTTTTTCTCGAAAGACAATGTCGAAATCAATTCTTTTTCGATCAATTCTGGGGTTAATGATGCTTGCATAGTTCAAT
>JBFHGY010000319.1:0-4566 GCA_041582905.1 Crocinitomicaceae bacterium
AATTTCAATCAAGAAGTAGCGAAACTCCCCTATCGAACGTTTGTATTTAAAGCGAGTAAGAACAATCTGAGTTTAGCGGATATCACGAAGGCGATTGACACACCACAAAAAGTACTGGACTTGGCGGCGGAATTAGGAATTGAGCATGATGTAAGTCGTTAGGCAGTATTTGATTATCTTCGACATCACTAATTTGGACACCGCCTGGAACTAAGCTATGAATCAACTGGAAGAAATCATCAACAAAGACAAACACCTTTCGAAGCTACTGAACGAAAAGGAAATCACGGTCTTCAGCAATTTTTCTCGGTCCATGTATAGTCCTGAATTAAAGGAATATATTCAGGATCGTTACGTGAATGTCTTTCGCGAAATTTACCGTAAGAGCATTGCCGCTCATGATTTAGGAATTGCCAATGCGTTGGTCCGATCTACGGATTATTTAGCTACAGATGAGGCTAAACGTGTTTTAGTTGATGAATTTACCGACAGTGTGGAAGCAACACAAGATCATCTCGAATCTTTGATTCCTTCCTTAACTGATAGTACGTTGCCCGTTCAAGTTCGATCTGCTTTTGGAGAAGTTATCGATGGCTTAACGATCAACATTCTCAATCGATTTGGTCATTTGGACCCCATCAAACACTTTAAAGAAAACATTCTAAGTGCCGCATTTGAAATCTGCGACCTTACCGCCAAATCCAAACCTAAGCGGGAACCATTCAAATATGCTTTGTACACGCACATCCTAGAGAATTTATCACAAATTGACGATCTGGGCACCTATCAACAGCAGTTTGAACAGCAGCAACGCAAATCGGAAAAGAAAGAATTCCGTTTGGAAATGAAATATGTCATTTGGATTTTCTTCGTGATCATACTCATCCTCGTTCGCTTACTGATGCGATTGGATCGATGATTTTGACTCACTTAACTTGCTGAATCATGCGCAACTTACTCCTTTTTGTACTCACCATTTGTACTACACCCCTCGTGAGTCGTGCCCAGTTATTTGGAGAATCTCGTTACACAAATGAAACACAGGAAATCATTCTAAATCAACGAGAATATGGAGTTGAGAAGTTTACGATTCGAGTAGAGCGAAAAGTCAGCTCGAGCAAAACGTGGAGAGATAAATATCGTTATCGATTTATCAACGATTCAACACTCCAAATGCGAGAAGGATTGTTATCGGAACGCTATATCATTCGAAACAATGAAATTCTTGAACCCGAGTATGAAGCAGATTCTGCATGGCTGGCCAATTACAACAAGGACAAAATCTACACTCAATCCAACATTTCAGGATTTGATACCCGCAGACAATATCAACTTAAAGGAAATGATACTATTCTCATTCGAGAGGATGCGGTGAAAAAAGGAGTCGATCAAACCACGATGATCCATAAGTACTTTGTTGATACCGTTTGGAGAATCCACAAAACGATCATTTCTCAACTGTCTGACTCTACCAGCACTACTTCCTATTTCGTCTACCAGAATGACTATTGGTGCAAGCGATTGGAAATTTCCGAAAAAATTACACATAAAGGAAACCAATCAAACATCATGACGCAGAGTATTCAGCGAAAATGCACATCTTCAGAAGCGGATGAAATCACTCAAACTGATTTATCGTATCGAACCGTCACTCGCTTTTATGACGAACAAGGTTTGATTAGAATGATTGAAATTGATAATCCCGATACCCATTTTGGTTATTTTGCTCAGCTTAAAGTGATTGGTAGATCAAGAAAAACAAAATCATTCAATACATTCAAATAACTATACGTATTAGCGTATCCTATAACTTCGTTTCACCACCAAATCTGGATTGCTTTTCGATCTCACCTCCACAAAAACAGTCTTAGACCGAAGCTTTCGATTAAATAGCTTTACCAATTCAAAATCAACAGACTTACCACTTTCAATCTCGAAATTGATCAGCTTTGATTTCTTTCGTTTTCGAGGTTTGTAATATGCCTGTATCGTGTAGCGGTCATTCTCACTTCCTTCATTCGAAATATGAATCTTCTTTACGCGCAAAGAGATGGTATGATAATACGGATACAATGACGAAGTATGGAATACACGATAATTGGGTTGAGGCTGCCATGCTTGTGTATTTTCGTTCCATTTTTCAGGAAGACACTGCCAAATCACTTGCTTTTCAGGATTCACCTCGAATATACGCGCCGCTTTTCCCATGTTCACCAACACATGTTCATCTTCAAGTGGAAGGGCATTCCCCATTCGTGGTGACTCAGCTGGACGAAGCGTGTCGAAATCGCAGGTAAACTCCCACAAAATCTCAGAATTCGGATTCTTGGGCGTTACTTCAGAAATAATCTGAACAGATGACGGTTTCTTGCGATCGTTATTATTGAAAAGTAGTAAGCGACCTCCCGCTACTGGAATGGGTGCATGTTGTTTACGAAAGAACCCAATCGCTTGAGTTGACGTATCTGAAGGGATCTTATCTCCGTAAGACTGAATGACATTTCCACTTTCCTTTTCAATCGCAAGGATACAGTTTAAATCGCGAAAGCCGGCGTACAGAATACCTGTTGGTTCATCAAAATAAAAGGAATTCATGTGTCCGAAGGTATTTCCCATCCCTACCTTTTGCCCAACTTGAAGAATATCAGAATCCTTCACATAGCGATTGGAACTCCATGACCAAATTACCTCACCTTTTGGCGAATACTCAATAATGATGGAAAGTGGAAGCTTTTCAATTTGCTTTCCATTAATGACCAAATCACTCGAAACGTACTGTTTTGCCAACACCATGTAATTTCCGTTCGAAAGCCGCGTAAACTCATGATGATAATAATCCGAGGTATCTCCCGAAAACGCTCCTGTAGAAGGCGTATTCCATATCGAAGTCCCATCTAATGACATCTCCTCACAATTAAAAATATCGAGGTAGGTAATTGTACCTCGAGATGTGAGCTTAACATCGCGCAGACGCCTCCCTTCTATCCGTTCCAACTCAGGCATAAACCAAACAGGAATCCCGTCAGAATTGATTGCTACACGATTGTAATCCAGCAAAAGTAGTCCGTTTGTTTTCTTTTTTCCTTCGTAATAGAATACGGGAAATCGATTCTGTTCAGGATCAACGAGTGATGACGTAGCAATTCGAAAGGATTGGCTGTACGTGTGCACTACCGCTCCTTTTTCGTCGAGTGCATCGACTTTCCACGTATATGATTCACCAAAAGACAATCCATCTACGTGCAAGACATGATTATCATCTGAACGTTCGATGATCGTTCCATTTGATGCTTGAATGTGATATGCGTACAAATTCGCTCCTACGACCTCGGGCACTTCCAACAAAATAGACGTCATCGTGATCACAGCCCCATCTGCTGGGACTAATTGCTGTGAACGTCCCACAGAACTAATGAAGACAATCAAAAAAAGAGAGAAAATTCCGCGCATTGCTTAATAATTTAAGTACAGTCCGTGCTCTTTTCGGTAATCGATAATCGGTTGAAATGGACCGTATTTGTGTTGTTTTTCAGAGAAAGGATCGTCATAAGGGCCAAAAGGATAATCCACATATTTCGTAGAAATATCATTGTAATCGGCTCCTTTCTTTATCGGGCGAGGATGTTTGGGGTCGTTCACATAAGCGGCAACATCAAATGCCTCTTGATCTGTTAGAATCGGTTTCTCCCAACTCGCTTGATCAAATGGCATATTCGCTTTGATAAATTGAGCCGCTTTGATCAAGCGAAACATACTAGAGCCCGGTTGATATCCGTATTGCCCCCACAAAGGTGGATATTCGTAGGTTGAGCTATCCGCTAGCCAAGTACCTTCTCCATTTTCAGCGTGACACCGTGCGCAATGCTGGGTATACAATTCCTTTCCTTTGACGGGGTCTGCCGCTCGGGCCGGAAACGTCAATGGAAATGTTTCTGATCCTTTGACCTTCTCGCCTATTGCTACCCCTTGGCTTGCCCATTGAATGTACGAAACGAATGCGATCATCTCTTTGGAATCCAGCGGAAGTGGAATTCCATTGTGCGGTCGTTCCACACAATTGTTGACGCGTTGTTCGATGGTAAGAACCGCATTTTCGCGAGATCGGTATTGCGGATAACGTCCATAAGTACTGAAATAATTGTATCCGTAAGGACGAAGCCCTCCATCCAAATGACAATTGGTACAATTCATTTTATTGCCTAAGTACTTCCCGGCAGTTCCATCCGGACCGATTAACCGCGCCGTATTCATCACTAATTCTCTACCGTATCGAATCATGTCTCCTTCTGGCCCCTCTGGAATATCTGACGTATCAGGTCCAAGGTGAACTTTCTCTTCAACCTCATTCGTTGACGTAACATGCGTAGTTGATCCACCATTTGTACAGCCAAGAATGATTAGCGCTAAAAGAAAAAAAGTAAGTAGTATGCGATTCAGCAAGGTGATTTATCTTTTATGGTAAGTTCGAGCAAAAGTAATTAATTTAGGCTCAATGAAAAAGCATACTACTTTAGGCTCCACTCGACACCTGCTTATCTTCCTGTTCGTTCTAGCTGCCCATACGCT
>JBFHGY010000320.1:0-4549 GCA_041582905.1 Crocinitomicaceae bacterium
CCTTCATTGTGCTGGGAGTAAATTTGTAGTTACGTAGTTATATCTGCTTTGTAGAGTGATGCAATTTTAAAGAGAAAATCACTAAATAACAAGGTGTTACATTCGTCGAAACCTTGAAAACACTTTTTCAGAAAAGGTTTTTCACATATAATTCACACAAATGATTTCGTCGAAAAACAACAAAACACTTATAAACAATTAGTTAAAAACAAAAGGACAATTTTTGAGAACACTTTAAAAAATTCAAAGTTTTTTTAAAAAAAATTTCATTCATCGACACATTCACATCATTCGACGATGTTTTTACCACATTAATATGCCTAATTATTACAAAAACCACATACACTATTCTGTGTTTTAGCGCGTTCGAATTCTCAACTATCAGCCTGGTATATTCCTCCCTACTGAATGTCTAAGAAAGAGGCTGATAACATTGTAATTACGACAATGGAACACTCGCTACTTAGCTAAAAAAATGTGCTTAAATAATCATGGAGGCATCAAAACGAAAAAGCCCTCAAGCAGTAACTACTACTCGAGGGCAACATTATCAAAAAGATTCTCTTAACTCGCTATTTGACAACTTGTAACTTGTCCACAATCTCTTCCATGTCGGTATGGAAATGATAGACATAAACACCATTGCTCCATTCTGTTGAAGGAACCGTGATTCTATAGTGCTGATCCTTCAGAGCTTCAGCTTGCTCAATCCTTTGAACCAAAGTACCAGCCAGATCATAAATATCGACTCTCACACGCGAGTCATAATCCAACTTAAATATTATCTCATTTCTCTTCGTACTCCCATTAAATGAAGCCTGAACACATGTGTTTGTTGACTTTCCTTTGAGGAATACATTTCCATTTTCAACGGTTGGAGCGGTACCCATGCTAAACGTTCCTTGAGCCGGAATTGTAACAGAGCCACTACCAGAACAGCCGTTTGCGTCATACACAGTATAAGTATGCGTTCCGGGCGCTTCCGGAAAAGTTCCTGTTCCAGAATATGCAGGCGTACCACCCGCTGCCACCACATCAACAATTGCTGGTGAACCTTCGTATTGACCAAGTGTCCAAGTGGCAGTAACGTCTATGGCCCGGGGTTGCGTGATCATTGTAGCAATCTCAACGGAACAACCGTTATCATCCACCACTGTATAGCTATGCATTCCAGCAGCCACGTAATAGGTTCCCGTACCGATGTAAGGTGTTGTACCTCCCGTCGCTAGCACCTCAACCGCTGATAAATCTCCATTACACAACACTGGTGTATTTGAAATCGTGGCGATAAGCGCACTTGGCTGCGTTAAGGAAACGCTCGATGAACTTTGACAACCATTCGCATCTGTAATTATATATTGATACGTTCCAGCCATCACCGTGTAGGAACCTGTTCCCACATATGGAGGAGTTCCCCCAACTCCATCAACTGTGACCTCGGCCTCTCCTCCACGGCAAAGGATATCCGTATGACTCACATTTGTCGTTAATACGGCTGGCTCATCAATCAATACGTCGGTATACGCGTAACATCCGTTCGCATCCGTAATGACATACGAAGAATTTCCAGCTTGCGCGGTAAACTGTCCTGTTCCGTTGTAGGGTCCAACACCTCCAGTTGCTTCAACCAGTACATCAGCTGTACCGCCGTTACACAAAATTGAAGACGCTGTAGATGAAGCCAACAATACAGGAGGCTCAGTAATTTCGATTGTTGTTTTCTTACGACAACCATTTGCATCAGCAACAATAAACGAATGAGTACCGGCTGTTACCTGATACCAATTCAATCCTGAATAGGAAGGTGTTCCACCTGTTGCAGATAAAGTAATTGAAGCAACTCCACCATGACAAAGGATTGGATCTACATTTGCCATTACCTGAAGAGGAGGATTTTGAAGAAGTGTCACCGAAGCGGAAACACTTGTACCGGCAGCATCTGTAACTGTAACTGTGTAGGTGCCCGCTTGCATTCCGACAGCTGTAGCACCTGTTTGATTCGGCAAGCCACTCCATTGATATGTATACGGAGCAATTCCGCCCTGAACTTCAACCGTTGCCCGACCCGTGTTGGTTCCGTGACAGCGAATATGCACTCCTCCTGTGTATTCAAGAGCAACAACACTTACTATTTGTAGACTAGGAGGTGGCATTTCTGCCTCCAGGTTACCCATTTTTATTTCTTCCGATGGAATGACTACACTCTGATTTCCAGCCAATGCATCAAAAGAAGAGAACACGCATGCAATGACAAGCAGAGATGCAAAGCAATTCAAAAATTTTGAATACGTTTTCATAAGTAGAATAATTAAATCGTAAATAACTTGCTCTAGTAGTGAGGGCTTTTACTTTTCGATCAACAGGTGTAGAAGAGTCTGTGAATCTGTAGCTTTCTCATGCATCATTCATGAATATTGAATGACAGCAGAGGATTTCTTTCGTTATTCAATCGTGTACGGTTTTCCGAAAGAAATGGTTTCTGGTTAGTACCTTTTTGTTGTGAAATTGTAATACATAGTTAGCGTTTTTAATTCCCTTCAAAATTCTTTACTACTCTTTCTTGGTTGACTTGCGTGAATAGTCTGTCGAGTGAGCAAACGAATTATGAATCGTTTTTAGTTCTGGCATTTCAATTTTACACAGAAATTTTCGTTTAAGCAAGCGTTAATCCGCGAAAACACAGGGTTTTAATGGTTATTTTCTCATCTTTTTCACATTTCATCGTTGAAAACCCATCACTTTATTTCACTGATTACCAACTACTTAAACATCGTTTGTATTGCACCAAAATCAGCGTTTCATGACGGTTCGGAAATCCGCATTTTTTTTGATATTTCCCGAATTTATGTCATTTCACCGATGAAAAACATCCATTTATCGTAACAATTTTGACAATGAGCAGAAAGAAACCAACACCCGGATGATGCCAAATTTTGATAGAACAATACGGTCATACTCTCTTCAAAACGATGGCATAAAAAACTCCCGAACACTTCACGTATTCGGGAGTTTGAATTCGATTTTATCTAGATGTTTCTGTCGTTCGCTAGTATTTAATAAATACGTTCTTAGCTTCTGTGAAAAAGCGCAAAGCTTCCCACCCACCTTCGCGCCCAACTCCCGACGCTTTTACTCCACCAAATGGAGTGCGTAGGTCACGAACAAGCCAAGCGTTAATCCACACAATTCCTGCCTGAAGTTCGTTTGCCAATCTATGTGCACGCTTTAGGTTGGATGTCCACAACGTCGCAGAAAGTCCATATTGCGTTGAGTTCGCCATCATCAACACTTCTTCTTCTGTATCGAATGGTGTGATGGTAACCACAGGACCAAATATTTCTTCTTGATTGGTTCTACAATCGTGAGCCAACCCTTCAATTACAGTTGGACGGAGGTAATACCCTTCATCGTAGGGCGCTTCCATTTGAACACGTTCGCCTCCAGTAAGCACAGTACCTCCTTCCTCTTCGGCCAATTTGACGTAGGAAAGCACTTTCTCCATGTGTGGTTTCGAAACCACTGCCCCGAGTTTTGCCTTCGGATCTGATGGAGGTGCAACAACCGTTTTGCTAACTCTTTCCACAAAGGCTTCCTTGAAACGATCATAGATCGGACGCTCCACAAAAATACGAGAACCGCACAGGCAGATTTGCCCTTGATTCGCAAACGAAGAGCGCAAAGTGGTACTGAGCATTTCATCGAAATCGCAATCAGCAAAGATGATATTTGGGTTTTTTCCTCCTAACTCCAACGACAATTTCTTAAACATCGGTGCGGCTGTCTTAGCAATGTATTGTCCCGTTGCTGTTCCTCCTGTGAATGAAATCGCTTTGATTCTTGGATGCTTTACAATGGCATCTCCTACTGAACCTCCTTCACCATGCAGAATATTCAAAACGCCTGGAGGCATTCCTGCTTCTTGCGCTACTTTCCCAAGCAAATAAGCCGTGTAAGGCGTAACTTCCGAAGGTTTTGCTACCACACAATTTCCGGCAGCCAAGGCTGGAGCAATTTTCCAAGAGAATAAATACAAAGGCAAATTCCATGGAGAAATACACCCAACAATTCCGATTGGTTTGCGCAAGGTATAATTCACCCCAACACCTTCCATTTGATGCGATTCAGATGCATAATGCAAAATAGCGGTAGCGAAAAAATGGAAATTCGACACAGCTCGAGGAATATCTACATGCGAAGCCAGCGACAAGGGCTTTCCGTTGTCACGCGATTCCGCTTGGACAAATTCATCGATTCGACGCTCGATTCCTTCAGACAATTTTACCAAAATCTTACTGCGCTCATTCACGCTCATCTCCGACCAAATTGGAAAAGCTTTCTCAGCCGCGTCTACCGCTTTCTGAACATCTTCCGCATTTGAGTTTGGTATTAAGGAGTATACCTTTCCTGTTGCTGGTTCATAATTATCAATGTATTGACCTGAGGCAGGTGAGCAATATTCTCCATTCACAAAATTCTCTAACTTCTCCATATCCTTGCTTTTTCGAGATCGATCTTCTTAATAACGTAATTCTTTTCCTTTCACCGTAGC
>JBFHGY010000321.1:0-4545 GCA_041582905.1 Crocinitomicaceae bacterium
GTTCATCTCCTTGTTGTTTTTGCCGCTCATGCGTTTGTTCAAGAACAAGAAAATCCCCATGAGTGTTTCCATTGTTGCCATCATTATCATCATGGGAATTGCCTTGAAATTGGGAGGTGAAGTTGTGAAGTTATCCAGTCAGGAAATTCTGTCTGCCGATCCAGAGTTCATGGAGAAAGCAGAAACAAAACTGACGAACGTAATCGCTACAATTGAAGGATTTTTTGGGATCGAACGTATGGCGGACGAGGGCGTTTTGGGGTATTACTTCCAAGGGAAATCACTGGATAGTTTCGGCTCTACGTTTAAGGGAATTCAATCGGGAATCTCTACGGCACTTATGACACTATTCTTTGTGATTCTACTGCTTACTGAATCCATCAATTTGGAGACGATTATGAGTAAAACGCTCTTTAAACAACGGTATGCATCGATCAAAACCTTTGCGAAAATTGAGAATGACATCCTCAAATTCGTAAAAGTGAAATTTGTCGTGAGTTTTCTCACAGGAGTAGGATTTACCATTGCGTGTTACTCTTTTGGCGTAAGTTTTCCCATTTTCTGGGGATTGTTTGCCTTCCTCATCAACTTTGTTCAGATGATTGGCTCCGTCATTTCGGTGGTGTTACTTTCCCTGTTTGCTCTCGTTGAATTGGACTCCACAGGAACTCTCCTCTTTTTCATTTTGGCGATTACCGCTGTTCAAGTGCTATTTGGAGGAATCATCGAGCCTGTTATGATGGGACGAACCTTCTCCGTGAACATTATCACTGTATTGGTGATGTTAATGTTGTGGGGATTCATTTGGGGAGTACCTGGATTAATTATGTCCATTCCAATCACTGTTTTCTTGAAAATTGTGTTTGATCAATTCCCGAATACCCAGGTCATCTCCGCTTTGATGTCGGGTCCCGAGAAAAAATAAGTCCGAGAACGCGTTTTCGGACGATTGGACTCCGATTGAACTTCATCTTTGATCAAAAAACAATATGAAGTATCTAATCTGTCTCGCCCTTGGATGTATCACTCTGAGTTGTTCCTCTTCTCGAAGTTTAGAAGAAGTCAAACAAGATTTTGGAACCTTTGCTGAAGGAGAAACCATTCGACTCATTGAAGCCGATTATCGGCATACGCCCATTGCCCACAAAGTGGAACATCACCCCGAATTGTTCACGTACCTCGATGAAGTGGACATCTTTTCCATGGCTCATCTCAGCGATGAGTTGTTCATTACGGGATATGTCGTTCAACCCAAACGATCAGGGACTTATCCATGTATTGTGTACAATCGAGGAGGAAATGGTGATCTCGGACAGCTGATCATGGCCACTGCCGTAGAACAAATGGCGCTTCTTGCCTCCAAAGGATACGTTGTTGTGGCTTCGAACTATCGCGGAACGAGCTACAGTGAAGGAAAAGATGAATTCGGCGGAAATGACGTCAACGACGTTGTGAACCTCATTGAAAGTTTATCCGAACTGGAGAAAGCAGACACCTCAAAAATTGGACTCTTGGGTGTAAGTCGTGGTGGAATGATGAACTATTTGGTCAGTAAAGAACTTGGGAATCGCATCGATGCAGTTATTTCCATTGGAGGCATTTCCGATTTAGAAATGACGATAGCACATCATCCTCAAATTGAAGGTGTGTGCATGGAACGTATTCCCAATTTTAGCGCAAATCGAAAAGCAGAAAGTGACGCTCGCTCAGCCATCAAGTGGACGGATGAACTTTCTGATCAAACCGCTTTTTTAATTCTTCATGGAATGAACGATCAGCATGTAAAATACGATCAAGCGGAAGTTCTTGGTAAGCGGATGGAATCATTAAACATGACTGTACAGTTTAAAGGATTTGAACATGGTTCGCACGGGCTCACAGAACATCGCGAAGAAGTAATGAAAATGTGTGAGGAATGGTTGGAGAAATATGTGCAGTAATGGCTCGAACTCACTAGAAAACCTACTTTTGTCCACGAATCTTTTAAGAAGAACCAATGACAATTGTTCATACTCGAGCACGATATAATTACCCTTCCATTCTCGCGTATAGCTTGTTAACTCTTCTGTTTTCTGTAAGCCTAATTTTCCTTCCCATTGATATACTCAAAGGAAAGGAATCATTAGTTGCAATGATACCTCTTTTCCTAATTTTTGGAATGCTAGGACTTTTGACGCTTCGCATGACTCTTTGGTTTCTTATTGGAGAAGAGTCACTGCACCTCGAAAACGAAGAATTAATCATTCGAAGAAAAGGCACTTTTTGGATCAGAAAAGAGCGACGAATTCCCTTGTTGGATATAAAAGTGGTAGGATTAAGAAAAACCATGATTCAAGTAAACAGCCCGTCTACGACCGTTCATTTCTTCGCCCGACACGTTATGTACATCTTGAAGATTCAAAATACCGGTAGAGTTTTAATCATCACCAAAAAGAATAAGCATTACAAATGCCTGGATGCGTTGAATCTAGATGAAGCACAAGAAATCATCCAGAAAACAAGGAAGTTGATTGAAGCGTATGAACGTACTAACAAGGACTAGCTTCTCTCACTATGATACTTCACCAATCCATCAATCGGCTTTTGAATCACGTTACCCAGTTGTGCGTTATACTTCCGACAGGCTTGATCGAGCTGATCTCGAAATAACTGAGCGATGGATCCAATGAAATGAACTTTGTAGTTCTCATAGTTGTCGTAGCAACACACGTGAATACGTACAAACTCTTCAAAGCCATGGACGATCATCTGTTGAATGTACGGATGGTCAGCGAATTGGAACACTGTTTTCATGAAGGACGCCAAATACGTATTCGCATTAGGTTCCTTGTACACTCGACGCAATACTTCGTCTTTGCTAATAGTAATTGAATCACTGATTTCCTTCGGAACTTCTCCGTACAACAAAGCCTGAACGAACCTTTTACCAAAATAGGCACCACTCCCCTCGTCTCCAAGCACATAGCCCAATGACGGTACTACCTTCGTGATCGTTTCACCATCAAAAAAACACGAATTCGATCCTGTTCCGAGGATGCATGAAATAGCCGACTCACCTTCGTACGTTGCTAGCGCGCACGCCATTAAATCGTGATCAACATGTATCGTTGCGCGGTCAAAAACGCGAGCTACTCCATTTCGAATAATGGCTTTCATTTCGTCGGAAGAACATCCTGATCCGTAGAAAAAAATCTCATTTACGTCATTCCGCGTAGCAAACAAGTCTGAATTGTCTTGAATCGCTGCACTCACAGAATCCTCTGAATGAAAATAGGGGCTCAAACCGATCGTTTCAAATGAAGTACGTACGTTTCCATTGAGCAAAACCCAATCACTTTTCGTGGAGCCACTATCAACTATTAGGCGCATATTTCGTCGTTTTGATCACTTCGTAAAGGTACAGCTTTTGTTCCTCATTGAATCATTCATCCATTTGTATATCCATCCAATAAAATCGTTTAACCCGAGGATTTTGTCAATTAATCGAACAAGCCGTATTCGCAGTTTCACCCATATTAATTTTAGCTATCTTTCGCCCCTTGTTGAGAGATAGCACGCTACTAACTCTCAAACACCTAAGACCTTTAACCGAGTCTCACGACCTCACTGAAGAAACAAACAATTGTTTAAAATGACTACTGTTGTGAAAGACGACTTCAAGGGTATTCTAGCAGAACTTCGGCGGAAAGAAGGGCACGATCTCGTGAATGAATTTGAACGAATTCTTCGAGTGCGCATTCCTCAAGATTTGAACGATCTATCCGCTGCGGCTTCTCAAAACGACATGGAAAGTCTTGGAAAAAAAGCTCACTTCCTCTCTACCACACTTATTACTTTGAAATTCACTCAGGGAGTTGAGCTCACCGACGCACTGGAAAAATCGGCAAAGGCAGGTGAACTTCAGCAGTCACTCCTCCTCACGAGTGAACTGATTCAGTACTTACAACGAATGATACACACGATATAGATGAAGGCAAGTGATTTAAAGGTGTTGATTATTGATGATGAAATGATTTTTGCTCGTCAAATGGAAAGCTGGCTAAAAGCGAAAGTGGCGAAAGTTTTTATCTCCGAGAATTCTGAAAACGGTACGTTTTATTTGTCACGGGAAAAACCGGACATTATCTTTTTAGACAATCAATTGCCAGGACTTAACGGGCTGGATGTCATCGAGTTTTACAAGGAAAAATCACCTGAAAGCACTTTAGTACTGATGTCGAGCGTGTTCCAACTCGACGAAGTTACGGAGGCGTTACAAAAAGGCGCTGATTACGTCCTAAACAAACGAAGTGAAGACGAAAACGGAGTGAACTCCATTTTATCGGCGAGCATAAAATCAAAAGCTACTGGTAATCCCTTTTGGAAATTTATCCAGTTTTTCTCTCCAGAGAAAACCTCTAAAACTCAGCAAATCGTGATTTTGGAAGACGATGAACTGTTTTCGTTTCAGTTATTGATGATTCTCAACAATCTACCATCTAAGGTGAAGCACTTTACCACGCGCCTATCTTCCTCAGCTGAATTTTCGCAACACATTAAGAAACA
>JBFHGY010000322.1:0-4526 GCA_041582905.1 Crocinitomicaceae bacterium
AGCGCACGTGTCTGCGAATGCCAACGTTGGATTGAGTTCTTTCGTCTCCGCTGGAGCAATTGTGAACCATTCCGCAAATATTGGTAAAGGAGTTATTGTGAACAGCGGTGCGATCATTGAACATGAGTGTCAGGTTGGTGACTTCACGCACATTGCGCCAGGGGCAACTTTATTGGGGAATGTGCGCATCGGTTCAAACTGCTTTATCGGAGCAAACGCCACCATAAAGGAAGGGCTTACAATTGGAGATAATACCATTGTAGGAGCCGGTTCTGTCGTACTTTCGCATATTGGAGACAATCAAAAATGGGTGGGTGTTCCTGCAAAATGTATAGATTAATGAATCAAAGAGTACAAATTATAGCGGAAGCAGGAGTCAATCATAACGGAGATTTTTCGTTGGCAAAACAATTGATTGAAGCCGCTGCGAATGCTGGAGCCGACTTCGTTAAATTTCAAACGTTCAAAGCAAAAAAATTAGCCTCCAAACGTGTAGCTAAGGCAGAATACCAAAAGAAAAATACAGGAGACGAGTCTGCTTCGCAGTTTGAAATGCTCAAAAAGTTAGAAATTCCTGAAAGTTGGTATCCAGAGTTGATTGAGCTGGCGAATACACTAGGAATTGGTTTTGTTTCAACAGGTTTTGATGAAGAAAGTGTAGATTTTCTCCTGAATTTCGACCCTCCTTTCATCAAGATACCATCTGGAGAAATCACGAACAAGCCCTTAATCCAGCACATTGCGTCAAAAAAACTTCCTGTCATCCTATCAACTGGAATGGCAAATTTAATTGATATTGAAAACGCCTTGACGGTTTTGGCAGAAGGAGGATGCCCGAAAGAACAAGTCACTGTATTGCATTGCGCCACCCAATACCCTACCCCTTACGAAGATGTAAATCTTTTCGCAATGCAAACCATCGAGAAGAAATTTGGGGTCAATGTCGGTTACTCCGATCATACCTTAGGGATAGAAGTACCTATTGCAGCCGTTGCATTGGGAGCATCCGTGATAGAAAAACACTTCACCTTGAATCGTGAACTTCCAGGCCCAGACCACAAAGCTTCGCTTGAACCCAGTGAACTACTGGCGATGGTGCAAGGAATTAGAAATGTCGAAAAAGCAATTTCGGGATCTGGAGAAAAAGTGCCAACACCGTCGGAGCAACCCAATATTTCGATTGCCAGAAGGTCCATTCATACTGCCGTTCCTATTTCGAGTGGAACAGTTGTAGAACAGCATCACCTCATGATGTTGCGACCGGGAGATGGCATCTCCCCTATGGAAATTGACACTGTTATTGGAAAAACGGTCACTAGCGATCTTGAAGCCTTTCATCAATTAAAAGAAGGAGATTTACGTTGAAACTAGGAATTCTTACAAGTTCGAGGGCCGATTTCGGTATTTATGTTCCACTCATCAAAGAGCTCAACAAGGATGATTTTTTTGACGTTGAAATAATTGCGTTCGGTTCACATTTATCAGAAAAATTCGGCTTCACTATCACAGAGATTGAATCTACTCTCACGAATAAGATTCATCGGCTCGCAGTAGAGATGTATGGAGAAAATCCAGCATCTATTGCCAAGACTTATTCCGAAACCTGTGCTGTATTTACTGAATTTTGGTCCAACACACAATTTGATGTAGTGCTCTGTCTCGGAGATCGATACGAGATGAATGCTGCCGTTCAGTCCAGTATTCCTTTCCGCGTAAAATTGGCTCACTTGCATGGTGGAGAAACAACCTTGGGCGCTATCGACAATGTGTATCGCCATCAAATTAGCTTGGCATCAGACCTCCATTTTACGGCAACGGAATCGGCGAAGGAACGATTAATTTCCATTTTAGATTCAGATGAGTCCATTTTTAATGTAGGAAGTGTTAGTCTTGACGACATTCAAGAATTAGAACTTCCAGAATTTGCAACCGTACAAAGGAAATTTTCCTTACCCGAAAAACCCTATGTGCTGTGTACTTTTCATCCAGAAACGGACACTCCTCATCTTAACCACCAATACGTGGAGGAATTAAAGACCTTTCTGATTAATCTTGCGAAGCTCACAAACATTGTGATTACTTTACCAAATGCGGATACGAACGGGAATATATATCGAGATGCGCTCTTTGAAGTTAGTTCTGCTCATTCCAATATGGTTCTGGTTGAGCATTTCGGGAGACTCAATTATTTCACCGCAATGAAGAACGCAACTTGTCTCATCGGAAATACCTCAAGCGGCATTATTGAAGCAGCTTCATTCAAAAAATATGTCATTAATGTCGGAAGTCGGCAAAAAGGTCGAGCGAGAAGCGAAAACACCATTGACGTCCCTTTCCGTTCTGAAACAATGATGACCGCTTATTCGAACATACCTACCGAACCATTTGAAGGAACAAATGTCTATAAAGGCAAAGATGCGGTCGGTGACATCATTAAAACATTGAAGAAATACTCATTACATGATTCATTCTGAACACATACTACGAAATAATTCTACGATAAAAGAAGCCCTCATTCGATTGAATAGTCTTGCCGAAAATGCCATTGTTTTCATTACGGATGAAAATGGTTCTCTCACCGGAAGCTTGACTGACGGCGATATCCGAAGAGGATTAATTGACGGCATGGAAGTTACTGACACTGTCGAGAAAGCAATGAATCGTTCTCCTAAATACTTGCTGGAAGGAGATATTGATATTCACCAAATTATTCAGCTTCGAAAATCGAGAATTGACATTCTACCTGTGCTTTCAGGAGAAAGAAAAGAGATTTCGCGCATCATTAACATGCGAAAAATGAAGTCTTTTTTACCTGTAGATGCGGTAATCATGGCGGGTGGAAAAGGTCAGCGCTTGGCTCCGCTTACACTCAAAACTCCAAAACCGTTACTAAAGGTTGGGGAAAAACCCATCATCGAGCACAACATCGATCATCTTGCCAATTTTGGAATTACGAACATTTCCATCTCCATTAATTACCTCGGAGAGCAATTGGTGAATTACTTCGAAGATGGTTCTCAAAAAGGACTAAGCATTGATTATTTGGAGGAAAATGAACCTCTCGGAACAATCGGGGCAGTTAGTCAAAAAGGAGATTTTAAGAATAATTACGTCTTAGTCATGAACTCGGACTTACTCACGAACATCAATTACGAACAATTCTTTTTGAGTTTTATTGAAAGTGGTGCAGAATTATCGGTGGTGAGCATCCCCTATCAAGTCAATATCCCCTATGCCGTGCTGAATACCGAAAATGACCTCATTACGGGATTTGAGGAGAAGCCCAATTATACCTATTATTCAAACGGGGGAATTTACCTCATGAAAAAGGAAATCATTGATGAGATCCCAAAAAATAGTCATTACAACGCTACAGATCTCATGAATAAATTAATTGATGAAGGAAGGTCGGTTCATGCTTACAAAACGCATGATTATTGGTTAGATATTGGTAAACCAGAAGATTATAAGAAAGCTGAATTAGACATCCAACACCTTGTTTTTTGATGAAGCCATTAGTGATTATACCGGCGAGAGGTGGTTCGAAGGGCGTTCCTGGAAAGAATGCCAAGTACTTGAATGGGAAACCACTCATCCAATACACTATTGAAGCCGCTTTGGAAGTATTTGATAAAGAAGATATTCTTGTTTCAACCGATTCGGAGGAAATCAAGCAAATAGCGGAAAATTGTGGTTTACATGTTCCGTTTCTTCGTCCCGCTCACCTCTCTGAAGACACATCCAGCAGTAGAGATGTCATTTTACACGCCATTTCCTATTCCGTGGACATCGAAGGTAAACATCCTGACACAATCATTTTACTTCAGCCTACTTCTCCTTTTCGATCAGGAAAAGATATTGAAGGAGCCATCGAGCTGTTCAACGATGAAACAGAGGTTGTGGTCTCAGTGAAAAAGACGAATTCGAACCCGTACTACATCCTCTTTGAAGAAAATGACCATGCTTATTTGAAGGCGAGTAAATCAGGAAACTATTTGAGAAGACAGGACATTCCAGACGTCTATGAATTGAATGGAGCCATTTATATTTTCCGTCCGGAGCATGTACAGTCAAAGAACATTTTGGAAAGCGATGGCATTCGCAAATACCTCATGGAGGAAATGCCATCTCACGACATCGATACTCCACTAGATTGGGAAGTTGCTGAGATAATTGCCAAAAATCTAGGCTCTTTTGGTCTTTAAAAGAACTCCCAGAATTTTATTCAAATATTCTCTCAAACTAGGTTCAAGCTTGAAAAAGTAAATCGGCAGCAAGAACAGCACCAAAATAATCGCTCCGTTGCCCATTATGCTAAACACCAAGTTCGAATAATCGATTGATAGCAGTTCAATTACCGTCAAGCTAAACGCAAACAATCCAATTACCGCCATTTGAGAAATCGTAAAAGGATGAAGACCAAACTTGTACCACACATAGCCCATTCTCGCTAAATTGAATATCACAAAAGCCGACATGGTGGAGATGGCCGCGCCGATAATTCCATAGATTGGAATCAACCAATA
>JBFHGY010000323.1:0-4519 GCA_041582905.1 Crocinitomicaceae bacterium
CTCCTGTACTGAAATCAGCATAACCGATTAAAAAGTTCCCATTCATTTTTGTGATGGACGAAGCATCAAATGGGAATTGCGTCACTTGATAGGTCATCGGGTTGATTTTATTCAACCGCGAAGGAATAGTGTTGTAATCTCCTCGAGAAATCACGTAAACATCACCGGCAGCATCAACTGCAACACCCGATGGATTCTTTCCTACGGTCACCTTCAATTCTTCTGAGAAAGTAGTGAGATTAACAACAGACACCGTTGAATCCACATTCGGGAAGTTCAATCCGCCTGAGTTTGCTACATATAAATAATCATTAAAAACCGCCAATCCTTCAGGATTACTTCCTACCAAAATGCGCTGCTCAACCTCCAATGAAGTTGTATCAATTACATCTACAAAGCCGTCGTAGCAGGAAACTAAGATTTTATCTTGATAAAAAGCTACAGATCGAGGTTGTTTTGGAACTCCTCCTTCCACCATTGGAATCTGCTTAATCGATAGTCCAGTCACTCCTGAAATCACTTCAACCGTACTCGAACCATTCACAACCGCATAGATTTTACCTCCATATCGTTGGATATCATTGCCCGTATCTCCTAAAATTCGTTCAGAAGTTTTGAAGAAGAAATCATTAATGACTGATCCATTGTTGAAGTTCACGTATGAAAGGGATGAATTATTTTGCTGAAACAATCCTTCGCAAAGCACCATCATTCCGTTAGAAAGCGGAACATTGCCGGAAACCGTTGGATCATCCTTTTTACATGATGAAAACATGATTGCGATAAAAACAAAGGAACTAATTAAACGCATATTGAATTGATATTAAGTAATTTCTTCCAGGCATGATGAAAGAACGAATATACGAATACGATTGGTTGAACGCATTCTTCACTTGAAATTGAAAACGAACAGATTGTTTATTCCATCGTTCGAAAGAGTAGAAAATACTGAAATCAGATACCATGAATCCAGCGATTTCATTGGATGCCGTATTTTGATTTAAAGAGTATCGTTTGGAAACAAGGTAATTGGTCGCTTTTACGCCCAGTTTTTTGTAGCTCAAAGAAAGATCCATATTTCCTGTATGCATCGGAATGTATGCAATTTGATGCTTGTACGATGCATGATTCGGATCGGTCATGTTGATCGATCGCTGGAACGAATAATTAATTGACCCGAACAGTTTCCAATGGCCTTTATTCCCGAAGTTATGGTAAGAACTCAAGTTAGCTTCCGCTCCGTATGCATGCACAATACCAACGTTTTGAATCGACCATGTGAATAAATTTTGCGTGGGAATGGCCACAATTTTGTCCGTTATTCGATTGAAATAAGCTCCCAGTTTGACATCAATGAGACGCGTACTTTTCTCTGATGGCGAAAAATTGACATCGTAACCGAATTGATTGGCTTTTTCAGGATTGAGGTCGTTGTTACCAATGTTATTGTAATACAACTCATTAAAGCTCGGAACACGTAGTGAGTTTCGATACCACAATCGATGACGAACATTATACTTACCTCTCTCGGATGATTCAACACTCGCGTACGGATTCAAACCGAAAACGTCTTTTCCATCTTGCGAAGTCCTATTTGTTTCATTGACGTATTGCGCAGAAATATGCCCTCGAAACTTAATCCAATTAAAACGTAGTCTGGTACCGACAATAGCAGAAACTTGCTTTCGTAAAGGTGAAGAAAATAGGCTGTCGGAACTCACCAAATCACTCAATCCACCTTCCACTCCCACGTATAGCGCTCTGTCATAATTATGCCAACCTCGTTTTACGACATGACCGTCGGCCACTAATCCAAAATTGGCATTTCGATTATCGTAAGTCACATCAACAAAGCCTGCGTTATTCAAGTATGTTGGGTCCACATAGCGCATCACATTCGCGTTTCCATTTGCGTAGGCTCGTGCATGAATTCCCTCGCTCAACTTAAATCGTAAATCGGCATTAACAGATTTATCTCCTGTTTCTAAGCGCTCATCTGCATAAGAATTATAAAAAATGATCGCTCCTGGTAGCCCTTGATCAATCGAAGATTGCTTATACGAAATGCGCATCATGGTCTCATCTCCGAAACGATACCCGAAGACTCCTCCAACGTACTGATCCTGATAATCATTGTTCTTCCGAACATCACTGTAAGCTACATTTCCATTTTGAATTTCAAATGGGTACAAGCCGTTGGACATTCGATAATTCCCAAAACCACTGACAAAACCGTTCTTAATTTTGACCTTTGCTGATGCATATCCACTCAACTGTCCGAAGGATCCATATCGAAAATTCGAACGAATTTGAAGTGTATCCGTAGAGTTTGGAAAGGTCATTTCAAAGGTTTGAAGTGACACATTATTCCCTGCAATTTGTGAAGAAACAGGGTTGAGATAACCAGCATACTCGCCTACTCCAACGAAAATCGACTGTAAATTATTCGTTTGAACTTGCGCCAAGTTGACTTGTCCCGTCTGACTATTTTGAACAGAAAATCCATCAATGGAAATAGCTGAATGCTGACTTCCGAGACTTCGAACTGAAATGGTTTTGAGACCGCCTAGCCCGCCGTAGGATTTTAGATTAACTCCTGGTACTTTCTGTAAGATTTCTCCCACATCGTTTGCTTGCATCTCAGCAATTTGCTGCGTACCGATTACCGAATAGCGTGGAACTATCCTCCGCAATTTCGGAATGTATACCACTTCAACGGACTCCAAATTCAACATGGGAATGGAGTCAATTTTTAATCGATTTGTATCAACCTGACCAAAGCTATGGAAACAAAAAAGGAACGATATGTAAAAAAGGATGCGCATAAAAAGGGGATGCAAAAACATCCCCATTTCCATTATTGTTTTACAAACTGTTTTGTTCTGGTACCATTATCATCTGTCAAGGTGATGAAGTAAACACCTTGTTGTAGGTCGCTCACATCAATTTGAGTGTTTGAAATGTGATTCTTACTCAAAATTGATTGTCCTAGTGCATTACGAAGCTCAATCGTACCGTTTCCTCCGTTTACATTGATCACATCAACTGCTGGGTTTGGGTACATCGAGAAATTGTCCGCTAGCTTCGTGCTAAGTCCACTTACTGACTGCGTTGAAACATTGTCAATCGCGATGTAAGCAGGTGTTTTGATTCCCCAAGAATTTGTATCCGAAGAAGCAAAGGCAAAACGAACTGTTGCTACATCAAATCCTACACCTGTCAGATCGATTGTGTTCCATTCATCTACGATGTAATCCATTGTACTATCCGCGAAGCGGAAATCTGCCAAATAAAACTCCACAGAATCCATTTCTGTTTGATCATAGTTCTCAGCGTAAATTGTCAATAAGAAGAAATCTTCCCCATTCGTTCCATCTTCCAATCCATCAGCATCGTAAATAGACCCAAATTCTTTACCATATCCGTCACCATCTCTCATCGAAAGGTACGCGTAGGTTGTATTCGTCACTTCAAAACTGTCGATGCGAACTGCTGCATCATTCGTGTTGATTCCACCGTTGTAAAAATCATAGAAGATGGCAAAATTGGATGAACCATCCGCCCCACTTCCTGTGTATGCACTGAATTGATTCAAATACCCTGGAGTTGTCACATCAGTATGATTCGAGATCGCAAATCCACTGAAATATCCTCCAGATGCATTGTAATTGTAATCAAACGTTGTTCCTCCGAAGTCGAAAGCTCCGACTCCATCGCTTCCATTATCATGCATTTCAGCACCAGCTAATGGATGGTCTTCAAAATCAATTGTTGTTTGTGCAGAAATTGTTCCAGCGACTGCAAGCGCTGCTACCAAGGTGTAGATTTTCTTCATAACTTTCCTGTTAAGGGTTAAAAACTTAAATGAAGAAGATCAGTTGAAAATCGAAAAGACGCACACGAAGTGTGGACACCTATCTCGGACTTTAATCTGAAGTCTTCAATACTATCAACTTCGGCAAGTATTCTGACTCGCGCCATACTGAAATAGCCTTCCCATCCATTGGTTGTCGGACAGTGACATTGTTATTTCAGCGTAAAACGCTTACAGCTGCAGATACAGTTCTGGATTTACACCAGATTCCTTTTTAATCCATCAAAGATGGCACCTGAAGTTGCTGCAAAGATACGAGGAGTTTTGAAATAGAACTAATTCCGATCCAATTTATAGGTATACTGAAGCATGATCGTGCGAGGAGCTTCAATTTTCAACGGACGAAGTGAATACGATCGATTCGTAATATTCGCACTGATTACGGCAATCTTGTGTTGATCATTAATATTGTAAGATACGCGCGCATCAAAAATCCAGTTTCCAAAGCGGTGGTTCGCAAAGTAATCCATGTAGCGGATATTTTGAACATACGGCCCAACTGTGGCGATTTCAAACTCTTCAATAACGCCATCCATGTTGATGATTTTACTGAAATACTTCACACTAAACCCTACTGAAAGTTTCCTTTTTACCGTGATTTCAAAATCTCCCTTGACATTATGCAAGAAACGATACTTGAGAATC
>JBFHGY010000324.1:0-4514 GCA_041582905.1 Crocinitomicaceae bacterium
CCAATATCCGACCAACTCCAATCCTCGTTCACCCGTACTCACCTCAGAATCCGTCAGCGTAAATGCCAATAGAAAAGTCACAAGCGTAATCAGAATGGCAATGGAAAACGGCGTAGGCAAAAACGTTTTGAATATTTTCTCAATACCGTTGAGTAGTTTCATGGATGCTTTTTAGAAGTTAGTCAACGATAAGTTCTTAACTCATCATCTTGGTGCCAATATAGGAATGATTTGGAAAATAGATTGATTACATCAACCGAACAGATTCGATCAACTCACCCGCATCTGACTCTCCCAATCGTTTGAAAACAGCAAGCAATGCGTCAACATATCGACTGATTTCATTTTGATCAAAATCGGAGTAATCTGTGGAAATGTTATTAAATCCCAATAAAGAATGAAAACTATCACCATATTGTTTAACAGGGACAAAGTAGAATGATTCATTCTCTTTTTTTATTTCACCCAACTCCAAATTGATTTGCTCTAAATCAAATTTGTCAGGTGGAGATTTAAAGTAAAACTCAAAACTGATATCTGGATAAGTATAGAGATACATACTCACATCAAACGCAAAACCGTCTTCGCCCTTTTTCCTTTCAACCTGAGGTACAAGAATTCTTCTGTACTCCTCTCTGGGTAAATTCGAAGTAAAGTAAAACTGTACATTTTTCCAACTCACCTCTGAGGTATGAATTGTCGTTAACTCAGATATACTATCAGTTCGCCAACAAATCGTGCTTTTCTTTGAAAAAGAACGCAAGTCGTATATATCAACCTCCATAAACGCAAATCCATTCCGAAATACAATGAACGAATCCGGTTGGTCTACATTCATATAGAAATAATAGTCCTCAACAACGTTAGGTTTTAGAAGTTCTAGATCCATTCGACCGCGCAATTGCCTCTCCATTTCAATCATAAAACTTTTCGAGAATTGCGTGGAGTCATGAAAAATCACCCAACCCAGTTCATAGGTCCCTGACTGAGCAAAAGCACTAAAGCTTGAGACTAAATTAAAAGTAAGAAGAATAATCAGCACCCTCACTATGATTCCTTTTTCGGTTGAAGGTAGGTATTTGTTAAAACAAAAAAAAGCGGCCTTGCGACCGCTTTCCCAGAGAACAGGCGTCCTCTGTAACCTAACCTAACCACTATTCAATTATTAAGACGCGAAAGACATACCAAACTTTCACTTTAAGCCCTTAAAACCTTCGCTATTATCATTTTTTAACAAATGTCGGATGAGTACCGTCGACAAGCCATAAAACAAAAAAAGCGGTCTTTCGACCGCTTTCCCAGAGAGCAGGCGCTCTCTGTAAACCTAACCTAACCACTATTCACTACAAAGAGAAGGAAAAAACATGCCAAAATTGAACGAAATCGATTTATAACGATTAATAACATTGAATAATCGACGAGTGAACAATACCTGTGGGCTCGGGAAAGGTTTTGGATTCATCCTGAAACAAAAAATTTCAATATGAAAACGCATAGAATAATTCCGGAACAAAAAAAGCGGCCTTTCGACCGCTTTCCCAGAGAACAGGCGTTCTCTGTTAACCTAACCTAACCACTATTCGGATAACAGTATCCGAAAAAGTGTGCCAAAACTCGTAAAACACCCGAAAATTGGGTAAGACGCATCCTTTTCTCGACGAATTGACATCATTACTGTTGTTTCCCTGCCAAAAATTCGCTTTCAAAAAGTATCTTCACGTCATAATTGACAGTTTTTGAAGAATCTCATTTCATTAATCGCCTGTGTTATTGTATCGGTCACGCTCCTTCAGACGCGCTATACCTATTCGTACTTTGATAGGAGCTATCCAATGATGCTCACAAGTTGGGACGGACTCGGATACTACATGTATTTGCCGTCTGGTTTCATCTATAACGATTATACGGAATTGAAATGGCTGGATGAAATTGATCAGAAATACCATGTGCACGAGGGAAATCTTTACCAAGCTCACAAAGCAGAAAATGGGAATTACGTCAACAAGTATCTCGGTGGTGTTTCCTTGCTTCAAGCTCCACTTTTCGGAATTGCTCATGTTATCGCGTTGAACTCTGATTACCCCGCGGATGGATTCTCCCCTCCGTATCAATACACCTTAGCCTACGGTGCACTTCTTTACACGCTTCTCGCTTTGTTTTTACTTCGTAATATCCTGTTGCGTTACTACGATGACCTCACGGTTGGAATAACATTGATCTTATTATTTATTGCTTCGAACCTTGTCCAATATACAGCTGTGGATGCCGGTTTGAGTCATGTCTATATCTTTCCGCTTTACGTCTTAATCCTATATGCGACCATCAAATGGCATGAGAAACCGACCTATTTCTGGGCGGGTGCTATCGGGTTGATTATTGGACTTGCCACTATTTGTCGCCCAACCGAAGCGATTATGTTGTTTATTCCATTATTGTGGGGAACGCAATCGAAAGAAGATAAAGCAGCAAAATGGGCGTTGGTCAAAGCAAATAAGAAGCAGGTATACGTCACTATTGCATTCGGACTACTGGGTGTGCTGCCTCAACTCATCTACTGGAAACTGACCGCAGGAACCTTCATTCATGACGTTGGAAGTAGCTGGCGTTTCCTCACTCCGTTTTTCCGTGTATTGTTTGGGTGGGAAATTGGTTGGTTCATCTACACCCCTGTCACCATTTTATTTATCGCTGGATTCTTCTTCATGAAAGGAAAACCCTTCCGACGATCGGTGATCATCTTCTGCTTACTGAACATTTGGATTATTATTTCTTGGGCGGATTGGAAATATGGCGCCACCTATTCAACGCGTGCACTCACGCAGAGCTACCCGATCTTTGCCCTGCCTTTGGCTGCTGTCATTCAACATATTCTTCAGAAAAAGTGGAAATGGTTACTGATTCCCGTTGGGGCTTATCTCGTTTTCGTCAACCTGTTCCAAATTGGTCAATACAATGATGGTATTCTTCACCGAAGAGATATGAATCGCTTGTATTACAGTAGAATCTACCTCAACAGTAACCCTACTCCTGTTGATATGAGTCTGCTCGATACAGATGAAGTACTGAATAATGAAGACGACTACCAACACACGGCGCTCCATCAATCAACAGATGCGAAACCCATCAATAAAACACCTTTTCTAACACTCGACTTGAAAGGAAAAGGCGACACATGGTTAAAAATAACGGCTGTCATCAAGGCTAACAGTGGATTCAATGCGAGCTACTTGGCATGTAGAACATCAAACGGAGCCAAGAACAAGAAAAATCGCATTCGCCTGTTCAATGTATACTGTACCGAAGGAAACTCGAATCTTTACGAATTCTATTATCATGTTCCTTCCTCCCATCACAAAGGGAAAGCCACTTTCTTCGTCGAATCTGAATTCGACTTCGACGGTATTCTCGATCAATTTAAAGTTGTTCAACTTACGCAATAGTTGAGTTCGGGATAGGAATGTGAGAATCAATCGAATTCTGAATGGTATGGGTACATCTCCCTGTGTATCTTCGCGCCAAACTATGGCATGAAAACGATACTCGCCCTTCTTCTTCTTTTTCTCTTTTCGACTCAACTTTACGCCTACCCTGGGAAATCATCTATTCAATCAACGATAGAGCAACTAAACAGAGGAAATCAAAAGGATTTGAAACTGATAACAGACTTGTATCTTGACTGTACTTCCAGCGATGAAGCGCTCGCATTCATGCATGAGCTGGAGAAACAACTGCCCTCTTCCACTCTCACTTCGCTTAATCGAATTGCTTCAGCATCTCGCATTAGTTTTTGGGGAGATCACTCTCTGGCATTGAAACAACTCAAACAATTATCCGCTTCCATTCATGCACAAAGCAAGTATGTCAAAGGAGAGTACTACAATATTCTTGGTAAAATCTCCTATCGATCGGAAAATCCACGAACAGCCATTCAACACTATGAGAAATCAATCACTTACCTCAAACAAGCAGCTGAACCTGTAGCATTACAATCGGCATACACGAATTTAGGATTGGCCTATGGTGCGATCGATCAACATGAAAAGGCGCTCACGTATTACAATGAAGCTGAGAACGTAACAGATCAGACTTCCGCTAAAACTCAGCTGTACATCGAATTGAACAAGGCTCTTTCACTCACGAATCTGGGAAAACATGCCGAGTCGAAACGAGCGTTTATGAACGCACTTTCCTATATCAAAGAAACGAAAGACTACTTCGCGGAAGTACGCACGTATGGAAATTTGGCTGACATCTATGTGCTGGAGGATTCACTCGAAAAAGCCGAGGATTTTCTACTCAAAGGAAGAAAACTCGCCGTTGAACACCGATTTAAACTCGATCTAATCCGATTCGATCTAACACTAGCCAAGGTCTATAAATCGAAAGGAGAATTTGAAAAAGCCTTTCTCTATCTCGAATCGCATGATAGCATCCGAAACAACGTTCACATTGAAAAAGCGGCGGAAGATGTGATGCAACTCGAAAAAATCAATCAAGCAGCAATCGATCGTCTC
>JBFHGY010000325.1:0-4511 GCA_041582905.1 Crocinitomicaceae bacterium
ATCAGTTGGTGGACGTAACAGTGTTTTTGGTGAACATGAAACGTGATTTCCATACCTACAACCGAATTTATGCGGAGTATTTCAAGGATAATCTTCCTTGTCGAACGACAGTGGAAATTAGTTCACTACCTACACCCATTGCTATTGAGTTAAAGTGTATTGCAACAATTAAATAATTATGATTTCTTTTATTATTCGCTGTGCGCTAGCAGCAGCATCTTTATTTTTCACAGTAGTTCTTTTCTACAACGGATATTGGGGTTGGGGAATTTGTATGATTCTCGTAACGGCAATTGTCGGATTCTCGTTCTTCCGAAATGAGAACATGATTTTAGCGTTGAACCAAATGCGTTTGGGAAATACGGAAAAAGCAAAGAAGCACATCAATAAAATCACGCACCCTCAGTTTTTGGTGAAGAAGCAACATGCTTATGTGATCTTTCTTCAGGCGGTATTGAATACACAAGAGTACGGTCCTGCAAAGAGTGAAAAGATGTTGCGTAAAGCAATTGGCATGGGCTTACGTACGAGTCAGGACAACGCTGTAGCGCGTATGCACTTAGCCGGAATTTGTGCTCAAACAGGACGTAAGAAAGAAGCATTGTCGTTGCTTTCTGAAGCGAAAAAGATGGATTCTTCTGGTATGATGAAAGATCAGATCATTCAAATGCAACGACAGTTGAAAGTAGTACCTTCTAAAAACCAAATGAGAATGGCTCAAATGGGAGGAGGTCGCAGAAAGACTCCACGAAGATAGAATCGTGGACAGCGATAAACTGTACGTCACAGGCTGGGAGGATTACGAGTTAATCGATGCTGGTGGTGGCAAGAAATTGGAGCGATGGGGTGAAATCATTACTATACGCCCTGAGGTGCAAGCCTACTTTCGATCTGAAAAGCCATTCGGAGAATGGCAGAAATTAGCCCATTGGGAATTTACGGAGAAGAAGAACCAAACGGGAACTTGGAAAGCGCTCAAACCCAATGCTCCTAGGGAATGGACCGTTCAATACGAGAATCTCACTTTTCAGTTGAAACTGACCAAGTTCAAGCACGTTGGACTCTTTCCAGAACAGCGCATCAATTGGGATTTTATCGATGAACATTTGTATGAAGAGACGAAGTTCTTAAACTTATTTGCCTATACTGGGGCAGCCTCTGTCGTGGCCAAAAATGCTGGAGCGGAAACCATCCACGTCGATTCGGTGAAACAATTAATCTCTTGGGCACGCGAAAACATGGAGTCTTCTGAGTTGGATCATATTAAATGGGTACACGAAGATGCCTTGAAGTTTATTCAACGAGAGGTGAAACGTGGACGTTCCTACGACGGAATTATCATGGATCCGCCCGCTTGGGGAATTGGAGCGAAAAAGGAAAAGTGGAAGTTGGAAGATAAGCTCGAAGAGTTAATCCGAAACGCAGCACTGCTAGTCGGAAAAAGTGGCTTTTTGATCATTAATACCTATTCTCCTCAGGTAAGCCGTGATTTCTTTCAGCAAATCGTTGACAGGTACCTCAAAGGAAGAAAAGCGACTGTTCAAGAATTGTGGATGAAGACAAGCACAGGAAAGGAATTGTTCTACGGAAATGTGCTTCGGGCTGAGTAAAAACAGTAACCTCACTATTAAATCTTTATTAAAACAATGTAAATTTTCAATGAAAATGGGTGTTTGTTTTTTCAGAGGTGTGAAATATTAAACGGTTAGACTTATAATTGGTTCAGAATTATACTTCGTCTTATCTTGCGGACGAACTGTGTATATAACTCTCCAATGACTAAAACTATTTTGGGGCTTGTACTGATTGTAAGTATATGGCTCTCTCTTACTACTACTGCATGGTCCCAAGGTTTGACCTGTGGCGCTGCATCCAATCTTCCGGTAAACGGAACATGTGTAACTCAAGGATTTTCTAACTCTGAAAATGGTACTGGCGCTGAGTATACGGCTTCTTGTGCAACAACAGGTACAGGGTACGAAGATGTATGGTATACTGTTACGGGTACAGGAAATCCAATTACGGTAACGCTTTCAAACTCAAATGAAAACTACGTATTAACAGCAATGACCTCTTGTACGGGAGGAGAATTGGATTGTACTCAACAAACGGCAGGAACAACAGGGTCTGTCAATTTTGCGTCTACAGCAGGAACAACTTACTACATCCATATTCAAAGAAGATCAGGAAACAACAATGCGAATCAATCTGGCGATATTTGTGCCGTAAGCGTTGCACCTGGATCATGTCCTTCAGATCTCGTAGTAAACTCTACCCTTTATTCCAATAGTGGATTAACAACATGTGGTTTTGGCGATGACTTCACCAGTTCTGATGCCTGCGGTAGTTCCTACATGGGTGGTGATGATTACGTAATCGAGTATACCCCAACGACATCAGAATGCTTGCAATTTGCCTTGTCAAATACAGGGACTTGGGTTGGAGTGTTCTTGACGGATGGATGTCCTGATGCTGCTGGAACGAACTGTTTAGCGAATGGAACTAGCTCAGGAGGAAATCCGAGTATGACGTATACAGTAACGGCTGGAACGACCTATTACATTACGATTTCTACTTTCCCATCTCCGCAGTGTACGGCATTTGATATTGATATTTCGGCGTGTCCTCCGCCTCCGGCAAACGATGAGTGTACGGGAGCGATTGGACTTACAGTGAATCCTGATCAAGCGTGTGGAACAACAACGTCCGGAACGATTCAAAATGCAACTACTTCAAGTCAAGCAAATACCTGTGGAGGTACGGCTGACGATGATGTTTGGTATTCCTTTGTAGCTACGGGAACGGCGCATACAATTGACTTACTCAATGTGTCAGGAAGCACAACGGATTTATACCACAGTGTTTACGGAGGAACATGTGGGACTATTGGCGCTCCATTAGTGTGTAGTGACCCGAATTCAAGTATTGTCGGTGGACTGACGCCTGGGAACACGTATTATGTTCGTATTTATAGTTGGACATCTACTACGGGACAAAACACCACATTTGATGTATGTATTGGTACGCCTCCACCACCTCCAGCGAATGATGACTGTAGCGGAGCGATCAATGTACCGGTTAGTTCTGGTGCTTGTTCTTCGGTTTCAGGAACGGTAGCGAGTGCTACACCTTCACCAGATGCGAATGGGTGTTTTGGTACAGCTGACGATGATGTTTGGTACTCATTCGTTGCTACGACAACCGATGTTCAAATTGATTTACAGAATGTGTCTGGTTCAACAACTGACTTGTACCATAGCGTATACGCTGGAACGTGTGGAGCTCTTGGAGCTGAACTCGTGTGTAGCGACCCAAATACAAGTACGGTAAACACGTTGACCGTTGGAAATACGTACTTTGTTCGTGTCTATTCTTACACGTCAACAACAGGGCAAAATACGACATTTGATATCTGTATTTCTGAAATTGGACCATGTGGATCAACCAGTCTCACAGAGGATTATTGTCCATTTGCTGCCACCTTGACTCAAGGTCCAGGAAGTTGGAGTTCGAGTACTTATCCATATTATACAGCGGATCTTCCAGGGAATGTCAATTCTGTTTTCTGTGGAAGTATCGAAAATAACTCATGGTATCAGTTCACGGCGTTGAGTACAACTGAAGTATTTGACATTACAGCCGTAACGAATTGTGTAAACAATTTTGGGATTCAAGCACAGGTGTATGATGTGACGTACGATGTAAATGGGTGTTGTACCAACTTCACCTCCATGTCGAACTGTTTTAATCCAGGAACAAATACAACGGGAACGGTTACAGCAACAGGATTAACAATCGGGAATTCTTATATGTTGATGTTTGACGGAAATGCTGGAGATAACTGTGACTTTACCATTTCCAACTGGACAGCGACAGGAATTGTACTTCCTGTTGAGCTCATTGATTTGAAAGCAGTGGGAATGTCTGGTAGAAACCTTGTTTCATGGAAAACAGTATCGGAACACAATAGTTCACACTTCAATGTGATGCGCTCCTTTGATGGAATCCATTTTGAGCATGTTGGAACGGTGAATGCGGCAGGTGAAAGTATGAATACCTTGAGCTATCAATTTACAGATGCAGATGTAAAAACAGGTGTCGTGTACTATCAGTTGGAGCAGTACGATAGAGATGGACAAGTACATACTTCGGATATCATCTCTTTGAATCGCTCTGCTGAGCATGGAGGAATTTTATCGGCTCGTCCGAATCCAACAGAAGGGAATTTACTTGTTGAGGTGAAGCCTTCTTCTTACAACGATGCACCACGTATTGTATTAAGAGATGGAAGAGGATTAGTGGTGCGAGAGAATGCACTCATTCCTGGAGAATTGAACCTTGTGAATATGAATCTTTCGGATCTTTCAGCAGGAGTATACTTCTTAATGTATACCGATAGTGAAGGAATTACTCACTCAGAGAAAATTGTAAAAAAGTAGTATGAAACAGTTTATTTTAGTCTTAATCGCTGTCCTTCCTGGAATGGTGATGGCGCAATCTACAGAAAGTCA
>JBFHGY010000326.1:0-4509 GCA_041582905.1 Crocinitomicaceae bacterium
ACTCGCGAGCAAGCAATGATGCTCGATATTATCGCAAACAACGATTGGAAACGTGGATTATACTTCTCGTCTCCAGGTGGATCTGATGTATCGTTGGCATTGTACCGCAGAGGGTATGTGAAGCAAAACGGAATGGCATTCGAAGTGAGTCCATTGAACCGTCCCAACTCACGTGTGAACGCTGACGTGATGTACGATAACTTGATGAAGAACTATACGTACGGTGAAATGGCCAATCCTGATGTATTGACGGATTACTACACACGTCGTCATACGAAACAGTACAGAGCGCATTTCTACACATTGGCTGAAGAATACATGGCGCAAGTGTACCAATCTGGACAAGGGTTCAGAGGAGCTCCAACATTAACAGAGAAGGAAATCGCGGAAAACAAGAAACGAGCAATCGCCTTGTTGAAGAAATCCTTGGAGGTAATGCCTGCAGATGTAGTAATCGACTACGGGGAACCAAACATGAGTAGAGATCCACGCGATGGTTACAAACAATTGGATGCGTCAGGACGTGTTCTTCGAGATGAAAATGGACAAGAAGTGAAACTCAAAGGTTACGTTGATGGAGATCTTCATAACTACGTTACCTTGTTCTATGGTGCTGGTGATATTGATGCAGCTGAAAAGCTTGGATTGACACTTGCAGATCAATTGGAGTCTATCATTGATTACTTCGATCAAAGTGATGTACGCTTTATTGCAGATCCAGATAACAGAGAAGATTTCCTAGCGGCGATGAATGCATATTACATCTTGAACACGTCTGCGTTAGATGCTGGTCAGGAGAAAGGAAAATTGGCAATGCGCACAACGAAGAAATTGGAATACATCAACAACAAGTTGTATCCTCGTTGGTTCAAAGAGCTTGGACAGCGTGCGAAAGAAAATGGTGAGCGCATTAGCTCGTCAAATGGATATTTCACATCTACCTTGAAAACATTAGAGAACTACAAACAAGGAATGGCGATGGAATTCGGTTATATGTCGGTTCCGAATGCTGGCAGTTTGCCGCAGCCAGGAAGTGGTGATCAAATGCCTACAATGGAGGAGATGGAAGCTATGCTGAGAGCTTCTCAGGCAACACAAGATTCTACTTCGCCTTCTAACTAATCGTGAAGGTGAAACTCTTTAGAACCCCCATCTATTTCCCGTGGTTTTTTCCGCGGAGAAGATGGGGGTTTTCTTCTGATTCTAATTCTGTTTTCTTAACCTTCGATGATGGTCCTACGTCTGAACTTACGGGTTGGATTTTGGATTTTCTCCGTGAAAAAGATGTCAAAGCAACCTTCTTCTGTGTCGGTGAGAACGCGAAAGCGCATCCCGAATTGATGAATCGAATGGTAGATGAAGGTCATGCGATCGGGAATCATACCATGCAGCATGAAAAGGGAACAAAGGTGTCGAAGGTCGATTATTTAAACTCGATTGAGGAGGCTTCACAATACATCGACAGTACTTTGTTTCGACCTCCGTATGGACGACTTCCAATGACCTTTGGTCGGGATATTCGTCGCGATTATACCATCGTTATGTGGTCATGGCTTTCATACGATTACGACCCTTCTGTACCGATTGAAAAAGTCCTTGATCAGGCGGATCGAATTAAGGCAGGAGATGTCCTCGTAGTGCACGACAACGTGAAGGTGCAAGACCGAATAAAAGTGCTTTTGCCTGCACTAGTTGATAAAATCCGAGAAAAAGAATTGAATTTTGCGGTTATTTCCGCTTGTAGACAGGAACAGTTGAGCATGGTTCCCCATACATAATACTTTTCGCAACGGGCTGAAGGTGCTTCACTAACTCAGTCATCGAATAAGCAGGGTCGGCGATATCTGCACATCCTTTGATGATAATTCTACCGTCTACGTAATCGTCTAATGGTTCAGATTGGATCCGTTTCAAGATGAGTTGTTTTTCCAAATCTTTCTTACTCCCGATGACAAAATCAGCGTTGTGGTCTTGTAAACGCGATCCAACAAGCATGTATGCCCAAGTGGGAATAATGGCATCGACCGAACAGTGAACGTATACCGCCTTCAGCGCATATTCTGACCAGTCTGTTGCTTTTACCCAAGCACGAAAATCTTTTTCTTTCAATACCAATCCTTGCCAGAGTTGTTCCGAGATGTCCAATTCAACGATCGTTTGCGTCGGTTTGAAGTCGGCAAGATCCATCGAAATCAATCCACTTTGCTGTACGCGATTTACAATTTCATCCATAAGTATAAAATTAGTCATTTCTAGCTTGGGTTCGAGTCTAAAATACACTCAGGTTTTTAGAATTTTGATTCAACTCATCTGGGTATTATGCTCCTCATGTTACATTGAAATACCACTATATTCTGTATAATTGTCTCACAAAACAGGAATTGTTGAAATAAATGATCTCAAAGCGAACCAAATACGGAATTAAAGCACTCACTTGCCTCGCGCGCTCGGAGGGAAATACACCGTTGCAAACACGAGTGATTGCTGATATGGAGAATATTTCACCCAAGTATTTGGAAAGCATCTTGGTTCAACTTCGAAAAAGTGGTATTCTCGGTTCAAAGAAAGGAAAAGGGGGAGGATATTATCTCCTAAAGCCAGCGAGTGAAACAAAAATGACGCAGGTCATGCGTGTTTTGGAAGGTCCGATTGCCTTGGTTTCCTGTGTAAGTTTGAAGTATTATGAGCACTGCGAAGATTGCCCCGATGAGGCAACCTGCAGTGTACACAAACTAATGATTCAAGTTCGGGACAATACGCTGGCTATTTTTAACAATACCCACTTATCCGACTTGGTTTAATCCAATTTTTTACTGAATGAATCCTACACCTACGGTGTTATTGGTGTTTTGATCAATCAGAATAAATGCTCCGTTTTCACGGTTTTCTTTGAATGAATCGGCGTAGATCGGTCGGTTCAGTTTAAAACTTACCTCGGCAATATCATTCATTCCTAAATTAGCAACATCGCTTTCCACTCCTGAAAAATCCGGATGAATTTTATGTTTGATGTCGGTTACAATAGAAAGAACTTTGTTCACGCCATGTTGTAAAATGTACTTGTTGCGAGACTGAAGTTGTGTCGCGTCCATCCAACAAATGGTAGCATCTATTTCTTTTAAAACAGAAGGCAATTCCCCAGTTTTCACAATCATGTCTCCACGGCTCACATTGATGTCGTTTTCCAAGGTCAATGTCACCGATGAATTTTGAACAGCCGTATCGTATGTTTGATCGTGCACGTAAATCTCCTTGATTTTCGATTGAGTTTGCGAAGGAAGTACAAGTATTTCGTCTCCAATGGATAAATCACCGCCACATACTTTTCCAGAGTATCCCCTGAAATCGTGATAACCTTCCGTCTTCGGTCTTACGACGGTTTGAATCGGAAAACGTGGAGTGCTACCACTGTATATTTGCGAGGTATCCAACGTTTCCATGTGTCCCAACACGGTGCTTCCTGTGTACCAAGGCATGTTTTCTGATCGATGAACGACGTTATCTCCGTGCAAGGCACTAACGGGAATAAAGGAAATGTTTTGTTCTTTGAAATCTGTTTTCGCCAATAGTTGCTCGAAATCCGCTTTTATCTGCGAGAAGACTTCCTCGGAATAATCAACGAGATCCATTTTATTGATGGCAACCACAATGTCTTTTACGCGAAGTAAATTATTGATGAAGAAGTGACGGTAAGTCTGTTCGATGACACCTTTTCGCGCGTCAATGAGAATGATAGACGCCTGTGATGTTGAGGCACCCGTTACCATGTTTCGGGTGTACTCGATGTGTCCAGGGGTATCCGCAATAATGTAGCTTCGCTGTCCTTGTGAGAAGTAAATATGCGCCACATCGATGGTGATTCCTTGTTCTCTTTCAGCAACTAATCCATCCGTTGCCAATGAAAAATCGAGGTAGTCGTATCCTCGACGTTTGCTGGTTTGTTCAATGGCTTCTAATTTATCGGTTGTCAATGATTTTGTATCGTACAAAATACGACCAATCAATGTGCTTTTCCCGTCATCTACGCTACCTGCTGTAGCGATTTTTAGTACTTCCATATCGTGTTACTATCGGCATTAAGTGCCTATCAATAATTATGATTCTTGTTTAGAAATATCCTTGTTGCTTGCGCTTTTCCATGGCTGCTTCGGAACGTTTGTCGTCGATGCGTGCTCCTCTTTCTGAAATCGTCGCTTCGCGTATTTCCTGTACAACACTTCCAATATCATCTGCATCAGATAGCACGGCTGCAGTACAGCTCATGTCACCAACCGTTCTAAACCGCACGGTGAGTTCTTCACACACTTCATCATCCTCTCGATAAACGATATCATCATCGAAGGACCAGATCAATCCATCCCGATGAAATACTTTTCGTTTGTGCGCAAAATAGATGGATGGTATCTCAATATTCTCTTGTTCAATGTAGGACCAAACGTCTAATTCTGTCCAGTTGGAAATCGGGAAAACGCGTACATTCTGCCCAAGGTTGATTTCTCCATTCAGCAT
>JBFHGY010000327.1:0-4507 GCA_041582905.1 Crocinitomicaceae bacterium
ACAAGGTCCCACATGCACCAGCTACAGTAGGCTTGGTAGCTACCCGTAGAGTGGGTACGGACCCGCAAGCCCTTGAATGCGAAACCATGACTCCACGTACGAAGGACAGATGATGATCGGTTCTTGATGGAAGCAATGGATCGGTTAGACATGATTATTGCAGACGAATTGGCGCTGTAATTTTTTTTTGAATAAAAATATACCAAACGGTATAAAAATAAAGAAGGATGATAAAAGTGATTAGAACATATTTCTCGCTAAGCTCAAAAATAGCTCCGCGGGCAACAGGTCGAAGAAGTTTCAAGGTATTTCAAAAGGTACGAATTAAGAAAATCCGGGAGCGTGAGAAAGCTTTTTTCGATCAGGCAACTAGCTTTAAAGTACCATTTGAGAAGGAAGCAATTGATTGTTTTTCCTTCGGAAATACAGAAGGTCCATTGGTGCTTCTCGTTCACGGTTGGGAGTCGAATGCAGGAAGTATGTCTCAGTTTATGCATCGATTTGTAGAGATGGGATATCACGTGGTAGCGTTTAATTTGCCTGGACATGGACAACATGAGTCGACGTCAACGAATTTGTACGAATGTTATCATGCAATGAAAAATGTCTTGGATCATTTGAATCCAACTGGTCCTATTTCGGTCGTTTCCCATTCTTTGGGCTCTGCGGTGACAGCCAACGCGCTGTCTCGTTCTAATTACGAAGTGGATCGTTTGGTCTTCTTAACGAGTCCACGTCGAATCGAAGACATCTTCTTGGAGTTCAAAAAGATCATTTCTCTGGGGGATAAAGCGTACGAATCTTTGCTGAAAACAACCGAAAAACTTCTTGGGGCTTCTATTTCTTCGTTGGATGTGGATACTAATTTGAACCGAATTCCCTACAACGATCTTTTACTCATTCACGATAAAACAGATAAAGTGCTTCCCTTTGTGAATTCTGAGGTGATTCATGATAAAACGGCGAATTCATCCATTTTTGCGGTTGAAAAAGTGGGCCACTATAAAATGTTATGGTCGGACGCAGTAGTCGATCAAGCTGTTTCATTCATTGCAGAAAGCGAAAGCGTAGCGAGTTCGTATTAATCTGAAACAGCTTTCAGAACTTCTTTTTGATTGAATTCCAACGTACGTATTGGGAATGGAATATTGATTCCTTCTTGATCGA
This sequence comes from Crocinitomicaceae bacterium, assembly GCA_041582905.1. Classification (GTDB taxonomy): domain Bacteria; phylum Bacteroidota; class Bacteroidia; order Flavobacteriales_D; family Crocinitomicaceae; genus UBA4466. The sequence goes on from JBFHGY010000327.1 coordinate 1,168, forward strand.
ATGCTTTTTTCAAGGCGATGATGCCGGCACTGCGATTGTCCAAGTAGTACTTTTCCTCTGAGTTCTTCACCCAGTAACGCAGAATAAAATTGATGGAGCTATCACCGAATTCGGTAAACATGACCTCAATTTCTTTGGAGCTATCACGGTCGAGTGGCTGTATGGCTTTAATCGCTGTTTTATGAACATGTTCCAAATCGGAACCGTATCCAACACCACACGCGATATCGATGCGTCTGTTCGGTGTTAACGTCATGTTTTCTATCGGGTTTTGAATCACCGTTTTGTTCGGAATCACTACATCTACACCATCTAGTGTACGAATAATCGTTGAACGAAGCGTGATTCGGTGGACGCGACCGTAGTATCCGGATACTTTAACGAGATCATCAATTTTGAATGGCATTGAGCGCACAGAAAGCAATACGCCTGAGATTACGTTCAAAATGGGATCCTGAAATGCTAAACCAACAGCCAATCCCATGACTCCAGCACCTGCGAGGATAGAAGTAACGGTTTTATCGAGATGCATGATGTCCAGCGCTACGAATAAACCGATGACCATAATCGCTACGGTAGAAATATTGGCGAGTAGTCGGATCACTGCGCGATCGGCAGATACTTTTCCGATTAACTTAAGTAAGCCTTTTTTGATGCCTCGAGCCAGAAAATAAAAGATGACCATGACGGCAATCGCTATGAGTAAATTGGGGAGAATCAGAAGAAGCTCTTCATACCAACCGGAAACCTTGTTCCAGATTTTATCTAGTGCATTTTTCATATTGAATGTATCGTTTAATCGTTTGTTTGTTCTCCGTTTCCAAGAAGAAGTGCCACTGCTTCGTAGCGTTCAGAGTGTTTCAGTAAAATTTTGATCGTGGCGAGAATCGGAACAGCAATAATCATCGCAATAATTCCTCCAATGGTTCCCAATACGATCATACCGAGAATAACAACCAGTGGATTTAGTTTTACGGTTTTTCCTACAATCACTGGCGTGAGAACATATCCCTCCAGTACTTGAACAAAAATGTAGAGCGCTAACACCAAAAGAGGAGCGAGCCATCCATCGGTTGTGAGCCATGCAATCGAAATGGGAATGATTGCCCCAAGAATGGATCCGATGTACGGAATCACAATGAGCAAGGCGGATAAAATAGCTAGGAAGAGCGCATATTTCACTCCAATAAAGTAAAGTCCAGATCCGTACAGAATGCCTACAATTAAAATGATGAATGACAATCCCATCAAATACTTCTGGACCATTTGAGTGATTTCTTCGATGATCTCTTTTCCTTGCTTTGATCCTTTCTTTTTCAGTTTCTCTTCCAAGTATAAACGGACATTTCCACGGTAACTCAATAAAAGAACAACGTAAATGGGAACGATCCCGAAGAAAACAAGCGTCGAAGTGGTTTTTGAAAAGATGGATTGGAAAAATCCGCCAGCATAGGAAAACAGCTTACCAGAAATCATTTTCACATTATCAGCTTCGATTTCCGTTCCATTCAGTAGGTTACTCTCCACCCAATTAACGGGCGTTTCAATGGATTTAAGTTGTCCTGTTTGGGATGATAGCTCTAACTTATCAATCAGTTGATAGCCTTCAAAAATCACAAAGGATATCAGCAAACCCAAAAGGAGTGCACCGAGAAGTGTGATGATCAAGGCTGATAAAAATCGAGGAATTCCTATTTTTTCCAACCAACGAACGGGACGAAGTAAAGCAAAGGCGAAAAAGAGCGCAAATAAAAGAGGAAAAATGATGTTACCAGCGAAGTAGAGTAGAAGTATGAGGACTACGGATAGAAAGGTTAATTTCGTTGTGTAATCCAAAGATTCTCTCGTAAAGTAGCGCATATATCATATCTAAATTTTCCAGAATAAATATAGCCGAAAATTCGAGAATTCCAAGTCGTTAGCACAGAAATGTGAAGTAGATATGGAAGTAATCAAGCTACTTTTTGAACGCGTATGTTCTTCTCATCACAGTGATAATTGATTCGGATGGCCATTTCGTTGGTAAATGCTTTTTCCGCTCCAAAATCCATGTTTCCCCATCCTTGTTGTCCTCCTGCTGCTCCTATGACATCCGCAATAATATGGTCGTCGATCTTTTTCATGACAACAAGGTTCATAATCGCTGTACCATTTCTGGAAATAGATTGTTCGGATGATGCAATGATCATGTCATCTGTGGAGTTCACATACTTCTGGTCAAAATCACCGAACCCGGTAGTGACAATATCTTTAATCAGTTGAAGATCTGTTGTATAAATCTTGAGTTGAATGATGTGCATCAGCGAATCAAAGAAGAGCGTTTATTACAACAATTCTTCGATGATGCGATCCATTGAGTATCCTTCGGCTTCGGCGCGGTAGTTTCGAACCAAACGGTGACGAAGAATCGGTTTTGCAACAGCCTTTACATCTTCAATATCTGGTGAGTACTTTCCATTGAGCGCAGCGTGACATTTTGCTCCAATAATCAAGTATTGAGATGCACGAGGACCTGCTCCCCAAGTGATGTAATCTTTCGTGATTTGTGGAGCCGCTTCATCATTTACACGTGTTTTCCCCACCAAACGAACCGCGTACTCAAGCACGTTATCCGCCACAGGAATGCGTCGAATTAAGTCTTGGTATTGCATGATTTGTTCTCCATCTACGATGCGATTCAATGAAACCGAATGATTAGAAGTCGTTGCTTTCACGATCGCCATTTCTTCAGAGAAAGAAGGGTAATCTACCCACACGTTGAACATGAAACGGTCGAGTTGCGCTTCTGGCAATGGATACGTTCCTTCTTGCTCGATCGGGTTTTGCGTCGCCAAAACAAAGAATGGAGCGGGGAGGGGATAACGTTTACCAGCTGCAGTAACAGAGCGCTCTTGCATCGCTTCAAGTAAAGCGGATTGCGTTTTAGGAGGCGTCCGGTTGATCTCATCCGCTAGAACGATGTTCGAAAACAACGGTCCTTTCATGAATTGAAATTCGCGCTTGTCGTTCAGAATTTCTGATCCAACAATGTCCGAAGGCATCAAGTCAGGTGTAAACTGAATACGGTTAAAGCTCAATCCTAAACAGTCAGAAATGGTGTTTACCAACAAGGTTTTGGCTAGTCCAGGAACTCCAACGAGTAAACAATGTCCTTTTGAGAAGATGGAAATGAGTACTTGGTCAACCACATCGTCTTGACCGACGATTACTTTGTGGATTTCATTTTTGAGTTCTTTGTAGTGTACAACGAGTTGGTCAATTGCAGCCTTATCTGACATAGGTTTAAAAAATTTCTTTTAAAGATAAACTTTCTACTCTTTCATCCAAGGATTTGCGAATG
>JBFHGY010000328.1:0-4495 GCA_041582905.1 Crocinitomicaceae bacterium
AAAATGAAGACCTCGTAAAAGAAGTTGGAACAACAATTAACGAAACACTCGCTCCCAAAATGGAAAGTGTGTTAGATGATTGTCAGATTTTTACGGCGAGTTACGTGATCAAAGAGCCTGGACTTCAAAATATTGTTCCTCCACATCAAGACTGGACATTTGTTGATGAGACTCAATTCTGCTCAGCAACGGTCTGGACAGCTTTGATGGATGTCACCGAAAAAAATGGAGCTTTAGGCGTTATTCCTGGGAGTCACACCATCTTTAACCATAAGCGTTCCTCACCGTCTCCACAATCAAAATCACCGTTAGCAGATCATATTTTCACCCTCTTCCCTTTTGTAGACGTCATCGAAATGAAAGCTGGTGAGAGTTTGATTTTTGATAACCGTTTGATTCACGCTTCACCTCCAAATTTATCTGATCAGGCACGAATCGCAGTTGGAATAGGAATTACGCAGGCGGAAGCTCAACTGAAACACTTTTACCAAAATCCATTATCTGGGAAGCTAGAAGAATATGATGTTAACATAGATTTCTATACCTGGTTCAACAATAAACGTCTCTCTGATTTCTTTGATAGTGGAAAATCTCCTGAAGGCGCTGCCCTGAGCGGGTCGAAGGTGCTGAATAAAGTGGGAGAAATTGATCGCATTGTTCCTGACTTATCTAAAGAAGAAATGGAAGCTCTTGTGACGAAATTGGATGGAGTTGAATATAATCGTGCGTTCATGGAACGATTGGCAAAGTTGTTCAACTATTCGCTCGATGGAACAAAGTATGATGAAAAAGAAACAAGTACTGAAGAAGTAACCGAAACCGTTGACGAATGGAAAGACGAGCGCAACTTCTTCCAAAAATATTCCATCGGAAACATTGTTCGTGAAGTACAATGGCGAATGAAAGGAAGACCATAACCGATGACTATGAGAAACACATTTAAAGATCAAGAATTAGAAGCGCAATTCCAGAAAGATGGATACGTGCGAGTGCCATTTTTGAATCCAGAGGAAGTGGAAATGCTCAAAGCATATTACTTTGACACCTTGGAACAAAGCGGTGGCCACGTAATAAACAAGTTATGATGAAGTCATTCTTTAAAAATCCAGATATACAAACCAGATTTGAGGAGTCAGGTTTTGTGAAGCTCAACCTTCTTGAAAAGGAAGATTTGGATGCACTTTCATTACATTATAGATCGCAAACATTTGAACACTATCAGGGTGAAGAATTCTTTGTGAGTTTAGATAATGCCAACCCGGAAAAAGCGCATGAAGTAACAACGGGTATCGAGCACATTTTAACACCAAAGCTAAACGAACTTCTGTGGGACTACCAAACCTTTGCAGGAACTTTTATCGTAAAGCAGTCTGGAGAGAATAATTGTGTACCACCACACCAAGATTGGACATTCGTTGATGAATCATTTTTTTTCTCAGCAAGCATTTGGATTCCTTTAGTCGATGTTTCAGAAGAGAATGGAGCAATTGGAGTTATTCCAGGAAGTCATGTTCTTTTCGATTACCCGCGAGCATCTCCCTCTCCCCAATACAAAGCTGGATTGACCAATCATGCTGTTTCTTTATTTCCTTATATGCACCTTATTGAGATGAAGGCGGGAGAAGTGCTCATCTTCAATAATCGTTTAATTCACGCCTCTACGCCCAACCGAAAGAATTCGCCTCGCGTTGCAATTGGAATAGGAATAGCTCCTGCTGATGCACAGCTAATACATTACTACCTATTACCCAATAGTAACAAAAGGCAAATAGAGGTATATGAGGTAGAGTCTGATTTCTTTAACCAATTTAGTAACCTAGATTTTCAAAAATTGTTTCTTGCTGGCAAATCGCCCGACAACTTAAAAAAAATCGATGTCATCAAGAATCACGAAGCATACAACATCAGTGAAGAAAAACTGATTCAAAAAATTAAGGGATTACCAGATGTTACAGCGAACGACAGTTTGATAGAAATATTCTCAGGAACGATGAGTACTGAGTGCTCAAATCAGGATGAAATCACCCCAACGAAAGAAACGCAAGCTGACTCTAGAACTTTTTTTCAAAAGTACTCTCCCGGAAATGTAACGCGTGAGGTGATTTGGCGACTCAAAAAGAAACAACATTAATTTTTATGAGCTTAACTGACTTTTCAAATAAAAAAGGCATCTTCCGAGATCCGAAACTACAGCAGGAGTTTCATGAAAATGGATTCGTGATTGTCCCGTTCATTTCAGCCGAGCAGATTCAATCCTTGTTCGAGGTGTATCAATCGTACTATCCCGATGGCGTAGAAGGTTTTTTTACGACCACATTTGCTAACAATGTAGAGCATCGTGAGAAGGTGAATCGATCTATCGGAGACATTTGTTTGGAGGAAATCGAAGAACTTTTCGAGAATTACAAGATTTTGTTTTCGAGCTTCATCGTGAAGGCTCCAGGAGAAAATAGTCGATTGATCATGCATCAGGATATGACCTTAGTTGACGAAAAAGTGTATTCTGGAATCAATATTTGGTGTCCAATGGTGGATTTAACCGAGACAAATGGTGCCATTGAAGTGCTTCCCAAAAGTCATCGTTTCTACGAAACGTATCGAGGTTCTTCCATTCCCGATATTTACGACGACGTCAAAGATGAAGTCGCCAGTTTAATGCAACCGTGCTATTTGAAAGCAGGAGAGGCAATCATTTTTGACCAAAGTATCATTCACAATTCTCCTCCCAATTTATCAGATAAAGAACGTCCAACAATCAACACCTTTGTGGCACATCAAGATGCGAAGATCAAGATATGCTATTGGGATAAAGAATCGTATGGAGAGAACATTGAAATTTTTGAGCAAGAAGATGATTTCCTTGAAAAGTTCGAAAATTTCGGACACAATATTTTCAGTCGACCATCCATCGGAAAAAGTTTAGGGCTCTTCCCTTATGATTTCCCCAAACTGACCGTCGAGCAAATTGAACAAGAATTAGGAGTAACCATCAAGCGAAAAGAAACTGTTCAAACCACTCCACAAAAAGCTGAAGTCCAACCGAAGCAAAGTTGGATCAAACGACTTTTCTCAACCAAAACAGCATGAAAGAACCGATTTTTAAGAACGAAGAATACCAACGAAGGTTTGACGAAGATGGATTCGTAAAAATCCCGCTACTCAGTGAATCGCAAGTCGATGAATTGGCGCAAATGCGCATGCATTACTTTCCAGACAAAGGAAGTGTCTTTTTTTCTTCGAGCTATTTGGATGATTTCGCACTCAAGACAGAAATCAGCGATAAAATCTGTCAAGTCATCAGTGAAAGTCTTGCCGAACACTTCACCAACTTCCGATTGATTGGTGCAGCCTACCTCATCAAGGGATGCGGAAAACATAGCGAAATGCCAATGCATCAGGATTGGACCATTGTGGACGAACACCAATTTTATGCCGCCAATGTGTGGATTCCTCTGACGGATACGGATGAAGAAAATGGCACGCTTGAATTGATGAAGGGAAGTCACAAATGGAACGAAGCTTTGCGCGCTCCAACGTTACCGATGTCTTTCGAAGGTCTGGAAGAGAAATTAAAACCAAAGCTGACTCTCGTTCCAGCGAAGAAAGGAGAGGTCATCATCCTCAACCAAGCGACCATTCACTATTCAAAACCGAATATGACCGACGAAATTCGTCCTGCAATTACCACAGGATTGATTAGCGAAAAAGCGCCGCTAAAATTCCATTATTGGGACAAAGAACGAAATCAGATTGAGGAATTTGCTCAAGAAGATGATTTCTTGCTTCGTTTCGAAAACTTCATGGATGCCATTTACAAACGTCCCCTCATGGGAACAAGTCAACGGTACTTTGATTACGAAATTCCTCGTTGGAACGAACAAGATTTGAATCAGTTACTGGGATACCCTGTGAAGAAGCCCACTTTCTTTCAACGCATATTTGGAACAGCATGAAGCGAGTCATCTTCAACGAATCTTCCTTAACGGAACAACTGAAAAACGACGGGTACGCTGTATTCGACTTACTACGCGAACACGACATCGAAGCGATGACCGATATTTTTAATGAATATCACGCTTCGATGCCAGAAGGATTCTACGCCACTACGCATCTCGACGATAAAGAAAAACGGAAAATCTTAAGCGATAAAGCCATGGCTATTTTAGCCTGTCGGGTTGAAAAACACTTTGAAAACATCCAATTGCTGGGAGGCGCGTTTATCTCTAAAGCTCCGGGAGAGAAAGGCGTCCTTCCGCTTCATCAAGATTGGAATTTAGTTGATGAAAAAATTGCACGATCCTATAATTTGTGGATTCCGCTCGTGGATGTCAACGAAGGAAATGGGGCAATGCGGATTTTAGTCGGGAGTCATGCGAAACAAGAAACCTATCGCGGACCCCAAATTTCGCCTGTGCTCCGCCCTATTTCTGAAGAAGTAGACAAACACATGAGTTCGTTGAACATGAAGCGTGGCGAGGCGGTCCTGTATGATCAT
>JBFHGY010000329.1:0-4494 GCA_041582905.1 Crocinitomicaceae bacterium
TCTCCGCTTCATTTTCCTCAACGGAAAGCGGATAAGTTCTACCGGCCACAACAACTTTCACTGACAACTTCGACATGTCTATCTTTTTAACTGCCCGATGCAGTATTCAATTTCTCTTACCAGCTCATCAATCTTCTCGTCGGAAACAGTTTCCTCGGATGGATGAACGTTCTGTTCTTTGGTCGAATCATGTAGTTCTTTCAAAGAGTCGATTTTGGATTGCAAGCTGGAGATTTCATCCGACTGATTCGTCAATTTTTCCTTCAACTGAGCATTTTCCTTCAGCAACTCATCATTCTTGGATCGCTCATTGGCACATTGATCTTTTAGGAGAATCATTTTCCCCTTGAGTGTTTCAATTAGTTCAATTACGCGATCAGACATAGTTCGACTTTATACAAAGTTAGCATTGATCTAGACACCACCAATATTTTTTGCCCGATTGTTGTTGTAAATTTATCAAACATCTATTTTTGAAAAATGATTAGACCCTTCATTTTACTCTTTATTCTCGCCTTTTTTCAACCCAAAAGCTTTGGCCAAACCATTCCAGAAGGTGGCTATCACCCGCCGTTAGGAATCCCCTTAATTTTATCATCCAATTTTGGAGAGTTACGACCGAATCATTTCCACATGGGAATTGATTTCAAAACGAACAATCGTATTGGGTATAATTTGTACTCTATTGATGAAGGGTTTGTTTCTCGCATCAAAGTTTCGCCCTACGGTTACGGAAAAGTTGTCTACATCGACCACCCAAATGGGGTTACGAGCGTATATGCTCACTGTAGTGAATTCAAAGGAAAAGTAGATTCGATTGTTCGCGTGACTCAAGAAAAAGAACAGGATTTTGCCGTTGAAATCTTCCCGAAAAAGGATGAAATTTCACTGAAAAAAGGAGAGATTTTTGCCTTATCCGGAAATACAGGAAGTTCTACCGCTCCACACGTTCACTTCGAGATTCGTGACACAAAAACGGAAGCAGCGCTCAATCCTTTGGTGTTCGGATTTGACATTGCCGATTCGAAAGCGCCAGAAATTCGTGGCGTAAAAGTGTACTCTCTTACAAAAGATGGGTACCGTTACCCGAATAAATCGACAGCACGCACTGCAACCAAAGGCGGATCGGGCTATTATATTTCTGGGAACAAAATCACCATTCCCGCCAACTACTGCACAAAATCGGGCGGAATTGGAATTGCCGTTGATGTCATCGACCGACTGGATGGCGCTCCGAATCAGTGCGGATTGTATGGAAGCATTTTGATTGTGAATGGCGACACCATTTTTGGTCAGCGCACGAATCGAGTTCCGTTTGAATCTACTCGATACGTCAACTCGCATAAGGATTACGAAGAATACGTAAAGAACCGAAAGAAGTACCATAAATGTTTCAAGACGACGCAGAATAGTCTTCCGATTTATGAATATGGTGAAAACGGTGTGATTAAATGTCAACCAGGTGATGTTTTGAAAGTCAACTACGTGGGATTTGATCCAAAAGGGAATCGCTCTACCTTGAATTTTGACATTGTTGTTTCGGCTGGAGAGATGAACCCAAAAGATGATTTAGGTGTTGATTTGACGTATCTTCAACCTGGACAAACTCTTCAGCTCGAAAATGAGGAGCGTCAAGTTCAATTTGGTCTGGAAACTGTGTATGAGCCACTCAAATTAAATGAATCACTCCTCAACACAACAATTGGAGAAGCGGCGGAACCTGTTCATCACGCCTTCAAAATTCGTGTGAAATCTTCTGAAGAACCAGACGGAAAGCACTACATCCAAATTATTACAGCGAAAGGAAGGACGCGCACAATGGTTGCTGACTATGCCGATGGATGGTACACGGTGGAATCGAAGTACTTTGGGCAATACTCTCTCAAACGAGACCTCACCGCACCTACCATTTCCACAAAGAACTTCAAGAGTACCACCACCTACACATCGCTCAAAAAACTCCAATGGCGAATTGGTGATGCACACACAGGAATTGCTGATTACGATCTTTTCATCGATGGTAAATGGTACTTGATTGAGTACGAATCGAAAGGAAGCTACGTAACCTTTGATCGACCTGACGATGTAAAAGGAAAGAAAGAAGTGAAATTGGTCGTGAAGGATGAAGTCGGGAATGAGAAGGAATGGGTGAAGGAGATTGATTTTCGATAGGTTTTTCGAGTATTGGCTTCGGGACGCTTCGACTCCATTTCGACTACCTCAATGCATCGCGCTCAGCGTCCCGCTGCATTGTCCCGTTCCATTCGATTTCTACTAAAAAAATCTACAGCTAAAAATCGCGGTGTCGTCAACGAGATCAAGAGGGCCTTTCCATTCATCTAGCTTGGAGAAAATGAGGCTGTTCATATCTTCCATTTTTAGCGGATAGTAGCTATGCACAAGCTTCACGAGACGATCCGTTCCAAAAAACTCTTCTGATTCGTTTTCGAGTTCCACTACTCCATCCGTATAGAGTACAATCGTTGTATTCGGCTGGAGCACTTTTTCTCCTACGTTGATGAACGGCAATTCGTCCAACATTCCCAAACCAATACAGCCTTGATCAAGGTTCTCAATCGATCGTCCGTTCGTGATAAATGGATGATTATGCCCTGCATTCACGTAGGAAAGTTTCCGACTGCTGGCATCGTAGTGCGCAATGAAGAACGTGATAAACTTCTCGCCTTTGGCTGTACTCATCACCTTTTTGTTCAACTCTTGCATGAGTGTTTGCATATCGAAACGCTTGTACTGAAACAAGGTTCGAATCGTCGCCTGAAAATTCGCCATCAGCATGGCGGCCGAAATCCCCTTCCCAGAAACATCGGCTATACATATAATGTATTCATCGTTTCCAAGCGGAATAAAATCGTAGTAATCACCGCCCACTTCGTGACGAGGCGTATAGCGAGCCGAAATATCCATTCGTTGATTCGAAGGCAAATCTTCTGGAAACAACAATTTCTGCATGGTACTCGCAATCTCGAGTTCACGCTTGAATCGTTCCTGGCGAATTGTTTCCCGAGCCATACGTCGGTTCTCAACCGCAACGACAATGATATTTACGAGCGTCTGAATAAAACTGAGGTAGCTAAACGTTTGATCGTATCGCCCTTCGTATTTCAGATCCACTTTATCCAAAAGAAGATAAGCGAGTGCGCGCCCATCGTGAAAAACGGGAATTACGACATCAAAATCATTCAAAATCATCGTTTTCGACGACTCAATTACGGTGATTTCTTTGAAGCGACCCAACACTTTCTCTACATCGAGGTCTCTCACTTTCCCGCGGTAACCGACACGCGATAGGCAGTTCCACTCTTCCTGTTTATTGAACAACACAAACTTATCGAAGCCGAGTTGTTCCCGAATGATGAATTCAAACAAACGCGTGATTTCACCCACATTGCGTTGCAAATTAATCGCATTGGTGATCTCCAACAGCGAATTAAGCTTAAAGTCTTTAAGCTCAATCTGATGTTCCAAATTTTTCACCAATGTATCCCGCATCCTATTGATTTTCGAGCATTTCAGGTAATTTCTTCAATGCTGCAATTTCTCTAAATTTTAATCGTGCTTCATCACATGGACTTCCCAAGTACGATTTTCCTGGTTCGAGGCTTTTTCCAACTCCCGACTGTCCGTAAACAACTACACCTTCACCAATCACGACATCACTCACCACTCCGACTTGTCCCCAAAGTGTGACATGATCCTTAATTGTAACGCAGCCCGCAATCCCAACATTAGCAGCCATCAAACAACCTTTTCCAACAACGGTATCGTGTCCGATGTGCACTTGATTGTCGATTTTGGTTCCTTCACCGATGGTTGTCATTCCAGAAACACCAGCATCTACCGTTGACAATGCTCCAATTTCGACATTCTTATGTAAGTGAACACCACCGCATGAATGCATACGATCGAAACCTGTTTCTTTCTTTTTGTAATAGAAAGCATAATGTCCAATTACTGCGTTCGGTCCGATCACCACACCTTCTTCCAAGGTACAGTTGTCACCGACCACCGCTCCAGGATACAGAATTACATTCTTTCCGATGGATGAATTGTGACCAATAAACACGTTCGGATAAATCTTCGCTGATGGATCAATGTGCGTATTCTCGCCCACATTTTGTGTTTGTGGTCGGAACGGCATAAAGTGCTTCGTTAACTTGTTATAATCGTCAAATGGTTTTTCTGAAATGATCAACGCTTTTCCCTCTGGGCACTCCACTTCTTTATCAATCAAAATGGTTGTTGCCGCGCTATTGAGTGATTTTGCGTAATACTTCGGATGATCGACAAACACTAAATCTCCGGATTCAACTTGATGAATCTCGTTGATTCCAGTAATTGCATGATTTTCATCTCCCACGAATCGACATCCAATAATGTCGGCGATTTCTTTAAGCGAATATGTTCGGTTCAGCTTCATTTGACCTTAGTTTAACTTTACTAAGTTAAGGAGGATGAAGGCTTCATTCTCGGACA
>JBFHGY010000330.1:0-4490 GCA_041582905.1 Crocinitomicaceae bacterium
ACAGTACCCAAGGAACTATATCCTTTTGCCGATAATCGTCTGTCATCGGGGTGATACATCGCTGAAAACATTTTGGTTGAATCGTTCACAAACCACGACTGGAACAACAAGGTAGAATCCACCATCATTTCGTGTTCAAGGGTATCGTATTTATCATAGAAATAGAAATTCCCATATTCTCCTCCTGTTACTTCGTAACCTTCTATTACGAATGTTTGTTTCTCTTGGAACTCCTCTTGAATTCGAACGAAATCTCCCAGAGAATCATACACAAGTTCCAGGTAGATTTTTCCAGTGTAATCGTAAATAGATCGAAGATATTGATTGGAATCAGGCACTTCAGTGATTACATCATGAGCGATTCCGTTGTCCCAAAATATGGTGTCCTCATTGGTCAGCACTCCATTTTCGAAGGTATAACGATAAGCTAGCTGACCGTTTTCATATCGAACTTCGTACACGCCCGAGTATTGAGGTCTACCTCCTACACTATCGAGTAAAACTCCACGTCCTCTTAATTTATCTGCTGTCTTATCGAAGGCTCTGGCGTAGTAATCATCGTATCCGAACTCGCTTCCATTCATCAGCTCTTCGAACTCCATTTCGTCAAAATACTCCTCCTCATAATAGTCCATATCGTATGGAGCACCTTGCAATTCCTCTTCTAATTCGAGATTTTCTTCTTTCTTTTCGAACGCAATTTCATACAAGGCTCGCGGAGGATTTGGCACATCGTATTTCGGATAGAAATCAAATTGATCGTTATCTGCTCTGTACGTATTCGCCAAGCCTTTTCGAATCCATCGGGCATTTACCACAAGAGAATCGTTGGTTTCATAGGTTTTTCTTAGCGTGATTAACTCATTGTTGCGATTGCGTTTTCTGCGATCACCAAATCCCGTGAATACAATTCTTCGCTCAATCCACGTTCCCGTCGGAGTTCCATTCTCGTAATATCCTTCTTCCACTGAGTACTCCGAATTCATAAATTTTCGATACGGACCGTGTTGAATCCCATCTTTATAGCTTATGTATTCAATGATTGTATCGAGCGTTGGATATCCTCTTTCGATGTAGTTCTCTGCTTGCTCTTTCGAGAAATCATAATCGAGTCCACGTCGTTCAAATTTCCAATTTCCTTGTTTAATCCCATTGACAAAAAAGCCATGTTTGAGCGTATCTCCCTGCAAGCCAACCCAACACGCTTCTCCCTCCAACACATTGTCTTTCATGGTAAAGTATCCCGCAATTTGATCCGACACCAATTCACATTCACCTTTTTTGTTCATCATACAGAACGGTTCATAGTATTGAATGTACTTCCCATCTGGAATTGGATCGAGCATTGGTGTAAGGTCGTTATCCATCGAAAATCGCTGTTGCATCAACGGATAAGGATTGTTTCGAATTGCCTTTTTCAGTTTGCTAGAGGTAAGGTACTTGTCTTCTTTCTCATCTGAGAAATCACGTCCCATTTCCTTTTCGAACTTCTTCATTTGGCGCTTCATCTTATTAAACTCTTTCTTGGAAACGAGTTCTTCATTGCGCGACGCGACTAATTCCTTGTAGATTTCGTAGGTAATCGAACTATAATTGCTCTTTGCTCCTATTCGCATGAGCGAGTGTGATCGTGCTCTCACTTTGAATGGATATACAAAAAAGGAGTCTCCGTTAATATCTACAGTGTCCACCTGTTGAGCGTAACTCGTAGAAAATAAACAGGTAAAAAAGAGGACTAGTGGTAGGAAAAATAGGTGTGGTTTATTCATAATAGGTGTAATCAAAAGTTTCGATTTGAACGTTCTTATCGTTCTCGGTAGTTTGCGCATTCATGTGTATAATGCGGTTGGGAAGTTGTTTCTTTTCGTTGAATGTAAACGTGGATTCTCGGCGACTAATGAATCGATTCATGCTAAAGGTCGAATCGACAAATCCCGTACACAATCCTTTTTTATTGTATCGAATCGTTCGTTTGTAATTAAATGGTTCCTTTTCAAATGCGATTTCCAGAGGATGTCCACCTTTCAAGGAATATTCGATGGTTTTCACGTCGAACTCATTTACACGGTTCACCACTCGATACCGTTTTGATGGTTTCTTCGCTGTTCCAAAAACGATGATATCCTCCATGGTTGGACTCAAAATAGAATCAACTGACAAGGCGCCCCAATATTTCTCACGAGGAAGAAAAAACAAGTAGTTTCCATTATCCCTGTGCTGATATGCCCAAAAACTGCTAGCCGTTTCCTCTACATCATACATCTGATACGCTGTCAGATCATCATTAAACTCATTTGTTCTTGACATTTTCACTCGATGATACCCGTGAATATCTTTAACGCCCGAATAGGAAAAGGTAACATCACTTACTTTTTGACCTTCGTAATATTCAGCGATCTGAAGCGTTGAAATAGATCCATTTTTATCGAATTCGTAGCGCTTTTCTGTTTTTATAGATGCAAAATCCTCTGGATTTCCATTCAGATTGTAGATTTTTCGCTGAAGTGACTTCACATTATTCTCCCGAATGAGGCTATCATTGAACCAGACAGGAAAAGACACATTGTCTTCGGAATCCGAAAAAAAGTGTTGCATTTCTAGTACGAAATCTTTTGTGTAGGTCTTTCCGGGGCGCAAAAAACGTCGTTTCTCTTCCGAACATGCGAACAGAAAAGAAGTCAACAAGATCAATATAGAAGCGCGTTGTATCATTAAGATTGTAAGATAATAAGATTCTTACGGTCTGTAACCGCATTCTTTGTTTTTGTTCTGAAAGCCGCAAATTTCATGTCCAAACCGAGGTTTTTACCGTAATTTTGCCTTAATTATATGATATGCGCCCAATAACAGACTGGTTACCGATAACGAAAGACGAACTCAAGAAACGAGGAATCGACGAAGTGGATGTTATTCTCATTTCGGGAGATGCCTACGTGGATCATCCTGCGTTTGGAACAGCTGTAATTGGACGAATTATTGAAGATGAAGGGTTCACGATTGCCATCATTCCTCAACCCAATTGGAAAGATGATTTGCGTGATTTCAAAAAGTTTGGGAAGCCTCGTTATTTTTTTGGTGTAACAGCAGGTTGCATGGACTCGATGGTGAATCATTACACAGCGAATTTACGATTGCGATCAACAGATGCGTACACACCTGGAGGAGAAGCGGGATTCAGACCCGACTACGCAACAACGACGTACTCGAAGATTTTAAAGAAGTTTTATCCAGATGTTCCTGTCTTAATTGGGGGAATTGAAGCTTCGCTTCGTAGAGTTACACATTACGATTATTGGTCGAATAAGTTGATGCCATCTATCTTGGTGGATTCACAAGCCGATTTGCTTGTGTACGGAATGGGTGATCAACCCTTGCGCGAAATGCTTCGACTACTCAAAAAAGGCGTTTCGTTCGATAACCTTCGAACGTTAAAACAAGTCGCCTTTTTGCAGCCAAAATCTGAACCATTGCCCAAAAACAAACAATGGGAAACGGTTTCTCTATCAAGTCATGAAGAATGTCTGGAAGATAAAATCAAATACGCTGCTAACTTCAAGACAGTAGAAGTTGAATCGAATAAGTGGGCTGCGAATCGAATCACACAAGACGTTGGCGATCAGGTATTGGTGATCAATCCACCGTATAAAACGATG
The DNA here is from genome assembly GCA_041582905.1 of Crocinitomicaceae bacterium. Taxonomy (GTDB): domain Bacteria; phylum Bacteroidota; class Bacteroidia; order Flavobacteriales_D; family Crocinitomicaceae; genus UBA4466. Next base: position 3,654 of record JBFHGY010000330.1, read on the forward strand.
GAAGAAAAGGAGATTGACCAATCTTTTGATCTTCCGTACACACGATTACCTCATCCGAAGTACAAGAAACGTGGAGCCATTCCAGCCTACGACATGATCAAGTTTTCGATCAATATGCACCGTGGTTGTTTCGGAGGATGTAGCTTCTGTACGATTTCAGCACATCAGGGGAAATTTATTGCTTCGCGCAGTGAGAAGTCCATCATGAAAGAGTTGGACGAAGTAACGGAACACCCTGAATTCAAAGGATACATTTCGGATATCGGGGGACCTTCCGCCAACATGTACAAGATGAAAGGTAAGGTGGAAGAAATCTGCGCGCGATGTTCGAGTCCAAGTTGTATCCACCCAGTGATTTGCTCGAACCTCGATACTTCGCACAAACCCATGACGGAACTCTATAAAAAAGTAGATGCTCATCCGAATGTGAAAAAGGCGTTTATCGGGTCTGGTATTCGCTATGATCTGTTGGTAGACGATTTCAATAAGAACAATGAAGATGGCAATCACGATGAATACATTGAGCAAGTGGTAACTCGTCACATCAGTGGTCGATTGAAAGTGGCTCCTGAGCACACGTCGGATGCTACGCTCCGCGTCATGCGTAAACCATCGTTTAAATACTTCCATAAATTCAAGGAAAAGTACGAGGCCATTTCGGCAAAACACAACCTCAATCAACCCTTGATTCCATATTTCATATCGTCCCACCCAGGCTGTGCTGACGAAGACATGGCCAATTTAGCGGTTGAAACAAAAGACATGGGGTTCAAGTTGGAGCAAGTACAAGATTTTACGCCAACACCAATGACGGTCGCTACTGTCATATACTACAGC
>JBFHGY010000331.1:0-4479 GCA_041582905.1 Crocinitomicaceae bacterium
AAGTAATTTGAAGTGGGGAGTGAACTTCCAAATGGATGATTTCACCGATCGATTAAGCGAGTGGCGCATGATTGATTCGGCTGGATATTCAGTTCCTCAAAACACACCCAATGAGGTGAAATTATTCGAAACAATTAAGGGGGACTTAGCCTTGCAATCGCAGCGATATACGTCCTTCGTTCAGTTGAATACACAGTGGTCGAAGAGTAAGAAAAATTATGCGGTTGAGGTGAAGAAGAAATACCGAGATGCAAATGGGCAGAAATATTTCAAAACTTTCCGTGATACCTTTGATATTTCTTCGGCGAAATGGGCGTTGAGTGTCGGATCACGTGCGGGTTATACAACGGCAAACAACGAGTTCTTTATCACGCCTCGTGCATCGGTGAATTATTCTCCGAGAACGCACATGGTGGAAGATACAACAGTAATTCGTCGAGGAGTAAATTTCCGTTTCGCTACAGGAATGTACTACCAACCGCCATTCTACCGAGAGTACAGAACCTTTGATGGTAGTTTGAATATGAATGTCAAATCTCAGAAATCGGCGCACTTTGTGGCGGGAGGAGACATGTATTTCAATATGTGGAACCGATCTGTGCCATTCAAGTTTACGGCTGAGGCGTATTACAAGTACTTGTGGGATGTGAACCCTTACGAAATTGAAAATGTCCGAACACGTTACTACGCGGACAACAATGCTGTGGCGTATGCCTACGGATTAGATTTGAATGTTTACGGTCAGTTTGTGGAGGGAATCGAGTCTTTCTTTAAGGTTGGTTTCTTATCCACGAAGGAAGATATTCAGAATGATTTTTACGATGAGTATTACAATGCCGCAGGAGAGAAGATCATCTTTGGATACAGCGAGGATCAAACACCTGTAGATACTGTTCGTGTGTATCCTGGCTACGTTCCGCGTCCAACGGATCAAATTTTGACGTTCGGAGCATTGATTCAGGATCGCATGCCTATGTACGAAAGCTTCAGCGTACAGGTGGGGATTCAGTACGGAGCACCGCTTCCATACGGACCGCCAGATTTCAATCGTTACAAGGATACGCTGCGCTTGCGTTCGTACTTCCGAGTGGATATTGGGATGTCGTATGACTTCTTGTACAAAGCTCAGTTGGAGAAACGAGAAACGTTCTGGACGAAGAATTTCGACGATGCCATTCTTTCTTTCGAGGTTTTCAACTTGCTTGGAATCAATAACGTCCTTTCAAAACAATGGATTCAAGACGTGGAAGGAAAGTATTACTCGATTCCAAACTACCTGACGCAACGCCGATTCAACCTCAAGCTCATTTTACGTTTTTAGTCGGATTTTTCTTTTCTGTTTGATTAGCTTTGCGATATTAAATCGGACCTATGAAACAGTTTTTCCTACTCATTTGTAGTGTGTATGCCTTTTGTTCCGCAGCCCAAGTTGCCAATGTTAACCGTATTGAAATTGACCTAAAAGATGGTTTTTATGGGGAACAGGTATATGAATTTGGCGAAAGTGGATTCATTTTATCGGCAGTAAGTGATGATCGTGCAACAAGAGAAAGAAACTGGAAATTCGATTCCTATTCAACGGATCTTCAGCGGGTAAAAACAACATTGATTCCGATAGAGTTTGAGTTCTCTACGGATGAGACATTCCGAAATGAAGAGGCGTTATTTTTTCTTCTTCGTGGAAAGAAAGGAGCTTTCAAAATACTTGAATTTGATGCCAGATCGCAAGAATATAACCTGACTGAGTTTGAGTTGGATCGAAAGATGAGAATTACTGAGATGAAGGTGTTTAACGGTTACGCGTACTTCCTTACCAGACAACGAAATGTTTCAAGTATTCTCTCAGTAAATTTATCCAGTGGAGCACAACGCTATTATCCGATTGAAATCGATGGGTTTTCTCCGAAAAAGGTGAAGATTGATGGAATGCAGATTATCGAAGAGTCTAATGAGATTTTCGTTTATGTGGAGGCAATTACAGGAAAGAAAATGAGTACGACGTATTTTGTCCGAATGAATGATAAAGGCGAAATGAAGGATATCGTGGATTTTACGCAGATTGGAGAGGAAATCATTACGAATACAACAGCTTCCTATCTTTCGGAAAACAAATATGTCCTCACCGGAACGTATTCCACGAAATCACGAACTTCGTCGGAAGGAATGTATTTCTCCATTTTTGAAGATGGTCAAATCAAATCCATTAGTTTTCATAATTTCCTCGACTTGGAAAATTTCTTGAATTATTTACCGGAACGAAAGAAAGAGAAGATTGAGAAGAAAAAGAAGCGTAAATCTGATAAGGGAAAAGACTTTAACCTTCGATATTACTTAGCACCGCATGACATCATTCAGCTTGAAGATGGATATGTGTTTTTGGCAGAAGCGTATTATCCAACCTACCGAACAGAAACGTACACGACAACTTCTTTCGTGAATGGAGTTGCGACCACTACAACGCACACGAGAACCGTTTTTGATGGATACCAATACACGCATGCTTTCATGGCAAAATTCAATCTGAATGGAGAAATGGAATGGGATGAAACGTTCCGAATGATGCCGGTTATCAAGCCTTTTTATGTCAAGCGATTTATCAATGTTGCTGAACAAAGCAACGATGCATTGAAGCTTGTTTTTGCTTCGGGTTCAATTATTCATTCAAAATCAGTTTCATTTGACGGAGTTGTAACAAATGAGCGAAGCTCTTCTGAAATCGAAACAGGAAAGGAAGACGATAACGTTAAATACTCGTTCTCGAATCTTTCTTATTGGTACGATGATTACTTCATCGCGTACGGAAGTCAGAAAATTAAGAACAAGGAAGAGAGAGGTGAAGATGGTAAAAAGAAACGTACAGTTTATTTCATTAACAAAGTAAAGTTTTAAATCTCCTGCATGAAACGTGTTTAACCATCGATAAAAGCGGAGCAAACTTTATGCTTACGATAGAAAATCGGAACGAAAACTGTGGTAGGTGAGCAAGCCGTTGCGCAGCAACAAGAAATGATGTGGTAGGTGAGCGAAGTCGATGGTAGGTGAGCGAAGTCGAACCTACACAATCAACGAAGCCCGATACAACTTCAACTCATCCCACGTAAACTTATTCCCCACTTTCTCTTTCAAATCGGTAAGCGAACCTCCTTCGTATTCATCAAAAACATCACTCAATTGATTGATGCGTTTTGAATCGAGTAAGTCACGAAGTTCAATTTTTTCCGTTTTCAAAAGGCGTTCGCAATGAGAGGTGATTGTTTGCGTACTCAACTGACGTTCTTTAGCGACTTCCTTAATCGATTTCCCTTCGTTGAGTAGCTCCAAAGTTGTCTCGTACGTGGACTTCTTCTTTTTCTTCTTCGTTTCTCGCTTTTTCGTTTTTGTTTTTATCTGGATGAAATCGGTATCGAAGTCAAAGGTGGCATTTTCCTGACGCATTTCTTGTCGAACGCGCTCAATTTTCCCCTGCTTATACGCGATGATTTCGTTTTCCCATTTTTGATCTTTTTCCAGAGGAATATCGTTCACAATCGCATGGATCAATTGCTTGGCTTTCTTCATGCGTATGATCGTTTCTGTCATGAGTTGATCCAACTCTTCTAACTCTTCATTGTATTGCTTCGTATTGCTCTTTTGCTGCAACTCAGCCATTTTTTTGAGCGTAGAGTAGAGGATTCCATCGAAAGTTTTGAAGAAATAGTTGTAGGCAGCATCTACTCGTTCTTCTACGAAGGAAAGATCCGTATTCTTCTGATGAAAGAGTTTGGTGAGTTGATTTCTGAATTTCCGAGAGGCTTCCATCGTTCCTTCAATCTGTTGCACTTGTTGTGTCATCCACGACAAGTTTTTGCCTTTCATCGATTTCGCTCCTTGATGTTTATAGCTGTCTTTGTGCGAATGCCATTTATTCATCAATTCAATCCAGTCGAACGCACGTTGAAGTGCACTGTGCGCATATTCGTACGTTCCGTCAATTAATGATTTTTCGAGATCTTCTGAGCCGTCATTGGCTTGAGTATAGGCAGCAACTTCGTGATTCGTTGAAAGGCGCTGCGGCTGTATGGGATTCAGTAAAACCAGACCTTCAAGAGAACGTAGTCGCGACAAAGCAACGTACGACTGTCCTGGGACGAATACTTTTGAAACATCAATAATCGCTTTGTCGAAGGTTAATCCCTGACTTTTATGCACGGTAATCGCCCATGCCAATTTCAGCGGATAATGGACGAAGGTTCCCAAAACTTTCTCTTCTACTTCTCCTGTCGAGGGATTCAAGTTATATTGAATGTTGTTCCATTCGTATTTTTCGACTTCGATGATTTTCTTTTCAGCAGGAAACTCCACTTTCACTTCGTACTTCGACAATGCTACGATCTTTCCCATTTTCCCATTGTAGAAATTCTTTTCGTAGGAAATATCATTTTTGATGAACATCACCTGAGCACCTAATTTGAGTTCAAGCGTTTCTTCGATCGGATAGAG
>JBFHGY010000332.1:0-4477 GCA_041582905.1 Crocinitomicaceae bacterium
CCCGTTCCTTTAAATTCTTCGAAGATTACTTCGTCCATTTTAGATCCTGTTTCCGTCAATGCTGTTGCCAAAATAGAAAGTGATCCTCCATTTTCAATCTTACGCGCAGCTCCGAAGAAACGTTTTGGTTTATGAAGTGCATTAGCATCAACCCCTCCAGATAATACTTTACCAGATGCAGGTGAAACAGTGTTGTATGCACGAGCCAAACGTGTAATCGAATCCAATAGGATACACACGTCGTGACCACATTCAACCATTCGTTTTGCTTTTTCAAGTACCATGTTGGCTACTTTCACGTGGCGATCTGCTGGCTCATCAAACGTAGAAGCAATTACTTCCGCATTTACTGAACGCGCCATGTCTGTAACTTCTTCAGGACGTTCATCAATCAATAAAACGATGAGGTAAGTCTCAGGATGATTCGCTGCAATGGCATTTGCAACATCTTTCAAAAGCATCGTTTTACCTGTCTTTGGTTGGGCAACGATCATTCCACGCTGACCTTTTCCAATAGGAGCGAACAAATCCATGACACGCGTAGAAAGCGTTTCTTGTTTGTGTCCTGTTAAGTTAAATTTCTCATTTGGGAAAAGAGGAGTCAAGTATTGGAAAGGAACACGATCACGGATATAGGATGGCGTACGACCATTAATCGACTCAACTTTTACTAGAGGGAAGAATTTCTCTCCTTCTCGTGGAGGACGAATAGAACCAATTACGGTATCTCCTGTTTTCAATCCGAAAAGCTTTACTTGACTTTGAGATACGTAGATATCATCTGGAGATGGCAAGTAGTTGTAATCGGACGAACGTAAGAAACCGTATCCATCTTGAATGATTTCCAAAACTCCTTCGGCATCAACAATTCCAACAAGGTTGTACTTCTCTTCATCATCTTTCGAAGGACGATTATCACGTTGGTTGTTGTGATTGCCTTTATTGTTGTTATTGTTACGACGGTTTTGTCCGTTGTTATTGTTATTGTTGTTGTTGTTGTTGTTGTTGTTGTTGTTGTTGTTGTTCTGAGGAGAACGATCTCTTTTTTCGCGTTGATCATTACTCTTTTCAGATTGCTCTTCGCGAGCTTTTGCCGCTAAATCAACTCCTTTTTTAGGCTTGTTATTGGCTTGATCAGATTTTGTAGTCTTGCGAGGGCTTTTTGTTTCTGATGACTCTGATTTACTTGGATCATCCCCATTAAATAGATTTGGCTGCTCATTTGATTCTGATGCCGCAACACGAACGCGTTTGCGCTTGCGAGGTTCTCTAGCTGGTGCTTCTTCTTTTTCTGGAGCTGGAGCTGAGTTGGACTGATTCGCAGCAATCGCATCGATTAAATCTGCTTTTTTTAATTTTTCTAGACCTTTTAGTCCAAGTGATTTAGCAAGTGCTTTTAATTCAGGAAGCTTTTTGCTTTGCAATTCTGTTTTATCCATTGATAATAACTAATGTGATAACTATAAATTGGGGATGTGTTTGTTAAATGGAAACTAATCCTCTGCGCTAGACTTAGCGCGATTGATGGTGCAATTATACGAATAAATAGGTTTTCTGCAAATTTGATCAAAAAATAGTTTTCAGTTTTTTTTCACATGAATGTGAAAAAAGGCTATCTATCTGACTGTTTGATTAGTATGAATGAATATAAAAAATACGAGCAAATAAACGGCGGGCACGGAAATCAATTAATTTTGCAGAAAACTAGAATCTATGGATTTTTTCGATTTTTCAATTTTGACCTCATGGTACGGAATTATGTACTTGCTGCTACTTTCCTTGCTGGAGATAGTGCTGGGAATTGATAATATCATCTTTGTTTCGATTGTCTCTGATCGTCTCCCAAAGGAAAAGAGAAAAAATGCTCGAAATATTGGACTAACCTTGGCATTGGTGGCCCGTTTGATTCTACTTTCCGGTGTAGCTCTCTTGATGGAATTTACAGAACCTTTGTTTTCAGTTTGGGGAGTGGAAATGAGCGTTCAAGGCTTGGTGTTGTTAGCAGGTGGATTGTTCCTGATCTTTAAAAGTACGACGGAAATGCACACGACAATGAAAGCCGAAGAAGAGGAAGAGCAATCGGGAAAAGTGACGCTTTCTTCTGTAATCACGCAGATTGTATTGGTGGATATTGTTTTTAGTTTCGATTCGATTATCTCGGCAATTGGTATGACCAACGATTTACAGCAAGAAACAGGATCGAACCCAATGATCATTATTTACCTAGCGGTTATTCTTTCCATGATTGCTATGTTGCTCTTTGCAAAGTCAATTGCGGAGTTTATTTCGAAGCACCCAACGATAAAAATGTTGGCACTTAGCTTTCTTGTTGTGATTGGGGTAATTTTGGTGGCGGAAGCATTCGGAGAACACATCCCGAAAGGTTATATCTATTTTGCGCTCGTTTATTCGTTAATCGTTGAAATGATGAATATCCGAATGCGAAAGAATAAAGACGAAAAAGTGAGTTAATGACAGAGGAGGAGGCAAAGTTGTTTTTATCGGTTGAGGATAATGACGAAATAGTGGATGTATACGAAGAGAAATTGTTTGAGTTAAAACAGTTTTTTCTAAATCGATTTCCGGTAACGAAGTTAATACGATCGAAACTGGCAAGTTTTGAGAAAGTGGAAACGGCATATAGAGTGTTAGGGGGAGATGTCGTAAATACTCATCGTCAAGGTGAACAGGTTTTTCCGAATGCCTTTGATTCTCTCAAAGAGGTCTTTACATGGTATTATCAACAAAAAAATACGGTCCGTTTGCAAATAATGGCTGCGCAATCTCATGACGATTTGGTGCAAGTAATGAAGCAATATGTTCAAGTAGCACAGCACTACGCGAAGCAATGGGAGGTTTCTCTCCAGGAAGAAGATAAAGTAGGAATTGCCATCGGTTCCGAACCCGATCCAATGGATATTCAAACGGAACTGAATCGACATGAAACAGAAGGGAAAGACTTCGAAACTTTTATTCTATCGCTTCCTAATGAAAATTGCCTGAAGTCCGAAGCGAAACGACTATCTTTGTGGCTAAAATTTGAGAGCAATGAATGACCCATACGAAAAATTGCGAGAGCAATTGGAACTTCAAGAATGGCCGAATGTTTTCTTGTTCAAATTTATTGTTCCGAATACAAGTGAGAAAATAGCGCTCGCTTCGGCACTTTTTGATGATAGTGCAGACCTTACATTGCGTCCGTCATCCAAAGGAACATACATGAGTGTGAGCGCAAAGGAATTAATGATGAGCGTAGACTCAATAATCGAAAAATACAAAAGCGCTTCACGAATTGAAGGGCTCGTAGCACTGTAATTATGATACTAGCTGGATTTACCTTTAATGGCACAACTGTCATTTACATCTTGATCATCACTTTGGGAGTGTTGGTGCTTGCCATTGGATATAGAGAATTGTTGAAGTACTTAGGGAAAGGGACGCCGTCTAAAAAAGATTATTGTGTGCTTTACGGACTCGAAAAAAATCCTGCGTCTGGAGAACTTGAATTCTATTTCACATCAGAGGAAAAGAAACCCGTTTCTATCAATATTTTAGATGCGGACATGAATTTTGTTGAGGAAGTAGCCTCTTTAGATTGCAACAAAGGAGGTAATATTATTCGCTATGATTCGACGCAATTGGCTGATGGTAACTACTTTTACTCTTTGGAAACAGCAAACCAAAAAACAATGAAAAAAATGCGCGTGCGGAATGGTTAGCATGACAAGATGACAGAAAGTTTTTTGTGGCAAAATTGTTGATGCTCCCGTAAACGAATTAAATTTGTTCCGTCTAATTGGAAATAAGAAACTAAAATAATAAGATATGGCATTAGAAATAACAGATGCAAATTTTGAAGAACTTGTAATTAACTCAGACAAGCCAGTAGTTGTTGATTTTTGGGCAGCTTGGTGTGGACCTTGTCGTATGTTGACTCCAATCATTGAAAAAATGAGCGGAGATTACGATGGAAAAGCCCTAGTAGGTAAAGTTGATGTTGATAACAACCAGCAAGTTTCCATGAAATTTGGAGTGAGAAACATCCCTACTGTTTTGTTTATCAAAAACGGAGAAGTAGTGGATAAGTCTGTAGGTGCAGTTCCAGAAAAAGTACTCGTAGACAAATTGGAGAAATTGATGTAATCATCATAATATTTTTAAAAATCACCGTGGCGTTCTCGTCACGGTGATTTTTTTGCTCAAATCGAGCAACTCACTTCGAATGCTCTGTCCTAAGTTGGCACATTCGGAAAATCGGAAACAACGCGGACATTGAGCAAACACTCAACTGGCATTAAGTAGACACTCAGCGAACATTGAGCAAACATTCAACGGACATTGAGCAGATACTCAGCTGACATTGATAAGACAATCAGTGGACATTGAGCAAACATTCAACGGGCATTAAGTAGACACTCAGCGAACATTGAGCAGATACTCAGCGGACATTGAGCGGAGCCGAAATGGAGCGGAGTCG
>JBFHGY010000333.1:0-4473 GCA_041582905.1 Crocinitomicaceae bacterium
CCTCACCCCTCGGGAAACGCTTACGATTAGAGGGGTGAGGTTCTCGAACCCCGAAATAGACGATACCATGTCCCAAAAACCAACAGTCATTTTCAAAGATCTCGGCGTTATCGATTACAAAGAAGCGTGGGATTTTCAGGAGAAGCTTTTCAAGGAAACGGTTCAACATAAAATCGACATGAGAAATGGTGAACGCAGCGATGCAACACCTAATTATTTGCTCTTTTGTCAACACCCACACGTCTATACGCTGGGTAAAAGTGGTTCCAAAGAAAATCTCTTACTTGATGAAGACGGTCTGAAAAAGTATGACGCGACCTACTACGAAATCAATCGTGGTGGTGACATCACTTATCATGGTCCTGGTCAGCTCGTAGGGTATCCCATTTTTGATTTAGATCATTTCTTTTCAGATATTCATAAATACCTTCGTTTTTTGGAAGAAGCCGTTATTTTGACCTTGAAGGAATTTGGAGTTGAGTCTGGAAGAGTGGAAGGACTTACAGGTGTTTGGGTCGATTTCGATGGTGATAACCCACGTAAGATTTGCGCCATGGGAGTGAAAAGTTCACGTTGGGTAACCATGCACGGAATTGGTTTCAATGTCAATTCAGATTTATCCTATTTTTCGCACATTATCCCGTGTGGAATCGATGATAAAGCGGTGACATCCATGGAGCAGGAACTTGGACACAAACTTGAAATGAGTGAGGTGGCGGCTGTTCTCAAAGGAAAATTGGCGGAGCAATTCGCTTATGTTTATTCGTAAAGTATGAAGCGCATTCTCAAAAAGACCGGGAAATTTCTTCTTTTTACCTTCATCGCGGTATTCATTTCCGTGAACGCTTTCATATTGTTGTCGGGTAGATTTTACCTGTACAATGGAATTGCCAATACGTATTTAGTGGGTAAGATGGGACCGACCATCTACGATTTGGATGTGTTTGAGTATTCTACACTGAAAGCGAAAGGAGGAACAGACTGGAAGGAGCATTCCAAGTTAAATTCACAATGGATTTCCGAGGATTTGCGCAATTACATGGAAGATTTAGGAACGAAAGCCTTTTTGGTGTTTAAAGGTGACACGCTCCTGTATGAAGAGTATTGGGATGAGCATTCTGAAGAAACGCGAAGCAATTCCTTTTCGATGGCAAAAACGGTCGTTTCCATGTTGATTGGAATTGCAATTGAAGAAGGAAAAATTGAGGGATTGGACGTTAGTGCTTCGAAATACATTCCTGAGTTTCGAGATGACGACCGAAAGAAAATAACGATCAGACATTTATTGATGATGGCTTCTGGCTTGGATTGGTCAGAAAGTGGGGCAAATCCATTATCTGATAATGCGGAGTCGTATTATGGTTGGAATTTGCGAGAGCTCGTGATGAGTCAAAAATTGGTTTCTGAACCAGGAAAAGCGTTCAACTATCAAAGTGGAAATACGCAGTTGCTTGGGTACATCATCGAAGAAGCAACAGGGAAGGATCTCACGGTTTACGCAGAGGAAAAAATCTGGTCAAAAATTGGAGCGAAGGATGATGCTTACTGGAGTTTGGATGATGAAAAGGGTGACGAAAAATCCTTTTGTTGTATGTACGCCACTGCCCGAGATTATGCTCACTTGGGATCGATCTTGTTAAATGAAGGAAAAGTGGGGAATGAGCAAATCATACCCAAATGGTATTACGACCAAATGCTTGTTCCCAATTCCATGGAAACGCCCGAAGGTATTCCGAATACGCGGTATGGATTACACGTTTGGACCTATTTTGGGAAAACAAATCCTGTGTACTATTATCGCGGAATTAAAGGACAGTACATTATTACCATTCCAAAGGAAAATATCATGATCATCCGTCTCGGTTCTGACCGAAAGCCAAATTTTGAGATTCCAGATCACTTCAAAAATGATGAAGAATATGTTCGTCAAAACAGTCATGAAGTAGGACATGCGCTGGATTTATTTCAATATATTGCGCTCGGAAAAATGATCAAATCGCAAACAGAGTTTTAGATTATGCGCGAAGAATTATTGGGGCCTAAGGTTGAGGGTGTTGCCTTCGCCGTTATCCAACAGTTGAATGAAATCAATGAAAAAGTATACAATGTATATCTTCTAAATCTTCGTGAAGATATCATGGAGGGCATCATTGTAACGAGCCAAGGTTACGGAAAAAACGTAACGACTGGAGAAACAATCCGAACATCAAAGTTGAGACATTCATTGGAGGTTTTGTTGCCACAAGAAGCAGCGAAAATCGAACCCATTATGGAAGAAGTTTTCGGATTGGCGAACGAATACTGGATAAGTTTTTGGGTTGATGGAACGCTTTACGATAAGAAATTTGTCTTTCTGGCAGAATCAATTTCTGAGGAAAACATGAAAATGATACCGCTTCTCGGAGAAGTTGGTGTGATGATCAAATAGAGGATTAATTCGTTAACTACATAAGTAACACGAAGGTTTCGTATATTTGCAGTAGCATTGTTAGGAAGTTGAATCAAATCACAGTAGAATGTCTAAATCAGGATTGATTAAAATTACAGGCGTATTAGCGATGGCGTTCGGGATGTTTGTCTTTGCAAGTTGTGGGGATGATAAACCAGATCCTGATTCTCAAGATGTTACCATCGATGATGATTACTATGAATTTCAGGATTTTATCATGGCGGATTATGATATTCCTGCAGTAATTTCTCTTCCAGATGAAACCGCAAATATTGGAGCGTCAACACGCCCTGAGGTGAAGCATGAGGAATCATTTAAATGGGAAATCAATGTGGGGCCGAAGTTCCAATTATTGATTGAAGATTTCGGAATTTTGGATGATCTCGTAAAAGAGAAGAAGAAGGAATTAACCGATCAAAAAATCTTCAAAATTAAATACCTTGTGGATGAACCTGAATTGATCGTATATGAGCGAACATTGTTGGTGACAGGGTCAAAGTACGCTGCTCCTGAAGTAGGAATTGAGCATAAATCGTATCACGTATACGGTCAAAAAACAATTGATAAAATCATTTATGGCCTGTCCACGGCGCAGGAAGGGTGTGAAAAGCATATTGTTGAATTAATGGCGAAATCGATCAAGTCGTTCAAGCCATTTGTGCCGAAGAAATAAAATTACTTTCCTAGAAAGTACCAGTCCATGGAAATATCTCGAGAAAAAGTCCTAGAAGTTCTAGGTTCAATCTTAGAACCCGATTTAAAAAAAGACCTTGTTTCAGCCAATTTAGTGGAAGAGCTGAAAATTGAAGGATCAAAAATTATACTAAAAGTATTTGTTTCAAATCCAGCTTTGCACGCTAGAAAGCGTATGCAGGAAGCGTTGGATTTTAATTTGAAACGCGAGTTTGGTGATGCCATTGAGGTAGAATCAACAGTAGTTGGATTGCCGGCTGAAGCGAAATCAGTACACCGCAAGATCTTACCTGAGGTTAAAAATATCGTTGCGATTGCTTCTGGAAAAGGAGGAGTTGGAAAATCGACGATTACGGCTAACCTGGCGGGAGGATTAGCAAAAGCGGGTTACCGTGTGGGGGTTGTAGATGCTGATATCTACGGACCTTCTATGCCAACGATGTTTGACGTAGTTCATGAGCGCCCAACAATGTTGGATGTGGATGGCGTACCAAAGATTAATCCCGTATTGAGCTACGGAATTAAAATGTTGTCGATTGGCTTTTTTACAGAGCAAGATAACGCGGTGGTGTGGAGAGGAGCGATGGCTTCAAAAGCACTTACGCAAATGTTCACCGATGCATATTGGGGAAAATTGGATTACTTACTAATTGATTTGCCTCCAGGAACAGGAGATATTCACTTATCACTAATTCAAACCGTTCCGTTGGATGGTGCAGTGATTGTGAGTACGCCACAAGAAGTAGCCTTGGCAGATGCCCGTAGAGGAGTGAACATGTTTAACCTAGATTCGATTAAAGTACCGGTAGTGGGAATTATCGAGAACATGGCATGGTTCACACCAGCAGAGCTACCTGAAAACAAATATTTCATTTTTGGTCGTGATGGTGCGAAAAACCTCGCTCACGGTATGAATGTTCCTTTCTTAGGGCATGTTCCTCTGGTACAAGGTGTTCGCGAAGCTGGAGATATAGGTAAACCAGCTGTATTTCAAGAAAATAGCCCAATCTCAAAGGCGTTTGATGAATTAGTTACTACTTTTGTAGAACGCGTAGCAGAATTAAAGGATAAAAAAGAAGCACATGTCCATTGATAAGAAAGCCATAGAGGAAAAAGTCATGAGTTCGATGGAGCAATTGCGTCCATTTTTACACGCCGATGGTGGTGACATGGAATTGGTTGAAATTACCGATGATGCCGTTGTTGTTGTCCGTTTGTTGGGTGCTTGCAGTGATTGCTCAATGTCCATGATGACGCTCAAAGCTGGACTCGAAGAAGCGGTAAAGAAAGTAGCTCCTGAAGTGAAGGAAGTGCGTGCTCTGGATCCAGAG
>JBFHGY010000334.1:0-4460 GCA_041582905.1 Crocinitomicaceae bacterium
CTTCCTCAGGAACCGAAGCAAACAGAATTCAGACAAAAAACGATAGAACGAAAAGTTCCGACAGATGCATTTTACTATGCTTTCCGAATGGAAGATCGCATGCATCCTGATTATTTGGTGTACGATACGCTTTCGGATATTTTGGGAAGAGACAAATCATCTCGTTTGTACAAATCGCTCAAAAAAGAACAAAATCTGGTATCGAGCATTAATGCGTATATCATGGGGTCGATCGACAGCGGATTGGTCGTGATCTCAGGAAAATTGAGAGAAGGTGTAAGCTTTGAAGAATTGGACCGTGCACTTTGGAAGGAATTGGATGAATTGATTCAATCAACCGTTTCTGAAGAAGAATTGAATCGCATCAAAGTAAAAATTCGCACAGCAAATGAGTTCCAGCATCAAACGCTTCTGAATCGAGCCATGGCACTAAGCATGAACGAACTTCTAGGCGATGCCGATATGGTAAATCATGAATCGGAAAAATATGCGAAAATCACCCCAGAAGATTTACAGCGCGTAGCAGCCACCACTTTTATCAAAACGAATTGTTCCTTACTAAACGTAAAAGCCGACAATGCTCAATAGAACACAACAACCCGAATTGATCGCCATCGAATCCATTGATTTTGTGGCGCCGAAAAAATACGACCTTTCTCCATCTGTTCCTTTGTATCACATGAAGGAAGTGCAGAATGAAACTGCGCGTTTTGATTTATATTTTGATGCTGGAAATTGCCGTGGAGAAAAGGGAATTCCCGGTTTTACGAATGGACTTTTGCTCTCAGGAACACCGACGAAAACTTCGGTTGAAGTTCAAGAAGAAATCAATTCATTGGGAGGGTTTTTAGAGTCTGGCGTATCGGTAGAAAATGCTACCGTTTCGATGTATTGTCTACGCGAGAATCTGACTTCCATTCTAAATACCGTTTTGGACAGTATCGTAAATGTCCATTTCGACGAAAAAGAAATTCAGGAATTAACAGCAGATCGCAAACAGAAATGGCGAATCGGTCAGGAGAAAGTTTCCACCAAAGCACGACAAGAATTTAGAGAACGTTTGTTCGCAAGCAATGATCGTTACGCGACACGTATTGAAGAATCTGACTTTGATAATGTTCAACGAGCAGACTTGCAAGCATTTCACGCGAAGTACTACTTGAAGGGATTGACTAAAGTTGTGATCGTTGGTAACTTCGAAGAAGACCTTATCCTTGAAATTTCGAAATTATTCGCTCCTTTGCTTTGCGAAGAAGAAGGAACGTTCGATGCTCAACTTCAACATGAAACGGGCATCACGAAAATTGAAAAAGAAGGCGCACTTCAAACGGCTATTCGCGCAGGGAAAATCCTCTTCAATAAAAATCATCCTGATTACCTTGATTTCTTATTTGTCAACACTATTCTTGGAGATTATTTCGGGAGTCGACTCATGGCAAATATTCGAGAAGACAAAGGCTATACCTACGGTATTGGGTCCATGATTGCCGAATTGAATGGTACCGGTTATTTCCTCATGGCTACGGAAGTTGGCAAAGAAGTTCGCGATAATACCTTGAATGAAATTCAGTACGAATTGACACGACTTCAAACCGAACTTGTTCCAACAGAAGAAATGGAATTGGTCCGAAATTATATGCTTGGTCAGCTCCTCAAGAGCGCCGATGGAGCTTATGCCATGACGGATTTATTCCTCAGTGCCGAAATACATGGAAAATCATTAGAATTCTACAACGAAGCCATTCATGCGATTCGTGCCATTACTCCCGAACGTGTTCAGGAACTGGCGAAGAAGTATTTGAATTGGGAAGACATGACTGTTGTGGCGGTTGGGTAGTCAGATTAAAAGACTGCTGAATTAGTTAGATCATTGGATTGGTTCAGTTCATTTCAACGAGCTGAATTCAACGCGTTCAATGTACATGATCAGTTACTCAGCAAAATCCTTCTCGATTTTCGCAACCAATTCGCTAATTTTCCGTCTCCATACTACGTATGGGTATTTTTCGTTATACGAATATGAATCGATTTTATCTCCTGTTTCTTTTGCTAATTTCCTTGAGCTTTCGAGGAAATGCCACGCACATTATGGGAGGTGACATCACATGGACGTGTCAAGGTGGAGATTATGTTTTTCAACTCGTCTTTTACCGCGATTGCAATGGTGCAATTGTGAATCCTGTGAGTGAGAACATCCAAGTTTGGAATCACCCTACATTGACCGACATCACCGTTAACTTTCAATCAAGAACGGATATTTCTCCACTGTGTACGCAAGTTCCAGGCGGAGATACTCCTTTAGCTTGTGGCACTGGACAAGCCGGAGGAAATGGAGTTGGAGCCATCGAAAAGGTTGTTTATGTGAGCGATCCAATCACCATTTCAGGTGTTCCGCCTGCGGACGGATGGGTGTTCACGTATCAAAATTTTGCTCGGAACGGAACAATTGTCAACTTGATTGATCCAGACACAAAAGGGATTACACTGAGATCCAAAATGTACGCCTTGCCAAATGCTACTACTGGATGCGTGGACAATTCTCCTCAATTCCTGCAAGATCCTTACTTCGTTAGCTGTCTAGGCGATCCCTACGCATACAACATGAATGCCATTGATCCCGATTTGGATTCTCTGCATATTTCTTTTGGAACACCGTTGGATCACTTCCCTAATCAAACATACAATCCACCTAGTGCACCTGCCGAATTGTTGTATGAAACAGGATTTTCTGCCACTTCTCCAACTCCAGGAACAACTATGAACGCTGGGAACATTCCAGCCCAACTCGACCCAAGCTCAGGAGAACTCACCTTCCTATCCAACAACGTTGGTAGTTACGCTGTAAAAACAGTGGCTCGGTCGTATCGTAATGGCGTACTTATCGCAGAAGTAGATCGTGAAATCCAACTGATTGTATTGAACTGTGCTGCATCGAACAACCCTCCGCAAATTGCTGGACCTTTTGGCGGTCTTTTTGAAACAACCGTCAACGCTGGTGATTTGGTAAATTTCACATTGAGTTCGACGGATGTTGAGGTACTGCAAGACGGAACTCCACAAAGCAATCATCTTTCCGCATCTGGATATATGTTTGGGCCTTCCATCACCAATCCTGCTGGATGCAATGGCGGACCTTGTGCCACATTGGATGCAACACCGCTGATCACAGGGACACAAGGCGTTTCTACGACCTTCAATTGGCAAACAGATTGCGGTCATTTGGTGACGCCCATTAATGGAACAGAAGACATCGTACCTTTTCATTTTGTGTTTAAGGTTCAAGACGATTATTGCCCTGTACCGAAGGTAACTTACGCAACGATCACCATCAATGTAGTTAACCCAGGAATTATTCAAGCGCCCGAAATCAATTGTATACAATCCGATGCAACGGGTGATTTTACCATTTCATGGGATCAAGTGGCTGATCCATTCGGAACATTTACCGAATACCGCATTTACACAGAGGAGACAGGATTAATTGGTACGGTTCCTTCCATCTCCACAACGAATTTTACGATCCCTGCTCCTGGTCAAGAGCTTCACTTTTACATCGGTGTTGCTTCTGGCTGCGACGGAAATGCTGTGACATACAGCGACACACTTTCCAATATCTTCTTGGATCTTGTGAACCCAACCAATGGAACTGCAGTTCTTCAGTGGAATGACCCTGTGACACCTGCACTTTCTTCCATGAACGATTACTATCACATTTACCGTGAATTTCCTGCTGGTACATGGACTTTATACGACAGTGTGCCTTATGGAACCACATTTTACATTGACACGATTGATATTTGTGATGTTTTCTTGAACTATCAAATTGTATTGCCGAATCAGCCGTGCGATTTCACATCGAATATTGCGGGTGACCAGTTTGAAGATATGATCACACCAGATATTCCAGTAATTGATCTTGTGACAATTGACACTTTAACGAATGGTGTAACCCTCAATTGGAATCAGAACGGTCAACCCGATACGTACGGATACGTGATTTACACCATGAACGCAAGTGGTGTGATCGTTGAGTTGGACACCGTTTGGGGAATTGCCAATACATCATATACTCATTTTCCGAATACCGATAATAACGAACTGACGTACTCAGTTGCCGCCTTTGATTCGTGTTTCACGGTTTCAGTACCACCTACGTATCAAACATCAGCGAAAGCACCCGTGCATACCACTATTTTTGTTACACCTGAATTGAATATTTGTGCTCGGGAAGTAGATTTGAGTTGGACCGAATATATCGGCTGGTCGGGTGTTGATCAGTATGAGGTTTTTGCCAAGTGGGAAGGTCAACCTTGGGTGAGTTTCGGAACGTTAAGTGGAACAAGCTTCAATTTGGCCATTCAAGACGGAAAAAATTACTGCTTTGCGGTGAAAGCAACGAGTGTTGATGGGCAGGAAAGCTTTTCAAATGTTGCATGTGTTTACACTTCCTCACCCACTCA
>JBFHGY010000335.1:0-4456 GCA_041582905.1 Crocinitomicaceae bacterium
AATAAATGCAACGAAAGTTTTTTTCCGGTCTTGCTCTTATGATGGTGTTGAATGTACTCATCAAGCCCATCGCTATTTTTGGTATTGATGCTGAAGTGCAAAATCGCGGGGGGACGGAAGAATATGGAATCTATTTTCCATTGCTAAGCCTTACTTTTCTCTTGAATATATTAACGGATTTCGGAATCAATAATTACACCATTAAACATGTGGCACAGCATCCCAAGGTGGCTGTTTCGTATTTGGGCAAAATCCTAACGCTTCGGGTGTTTTTATTTCTGATTTACGCTGCGGTTATCTATTCCGTTGCTTTCGTGTTTGATTGGAACGAGTTTCAAGTGTATTTGCTATCCTTTCTGGTGTTGAATCAGTTGTTTGTGGCAACCATCGCCTTTGCGAGAAGTTATTTCAATGGGATGTTAATGTTCAAGACTGAAGCCGTTTTAAGCATCTTAGATCGTCTATTGTTGATCATTCTCTGCGGGGCAATTTTATATCTGCCCAGTAGCGATGAATCCTTCCAAATTGAATGGTTTGTGTGGATTCAAACGATCTGCTACGGATTGGCATTTCTCGTAGCAATGGTCTTGTTGCTCCGACAAACAGGAATTCCAAAACTGTCATTTCGCCGTCATTTTTCCATGGCGATTATTCGAAAAAGTATCCCTTACGCATTAATCATTTTGATGATGCAATTATACACACGCACCGATTCCGTGATGATTGCTGAACTGCACAAGGATGGAAGCCTACAAGCGGGCTATTACGCCCAAGGATTTCGCTTGTTCGATGCGCTTTTCATGTTTGTGATGATTTTCACAGGATTACTTTATCCGATTTTTTCAAAGTTGTTGATTCAAAAAGATGATTTTAAATCAATTCTTGCTTCCGCTACCAAATTGTTGCTTGGAGGAACGGTCGCTTTAGGGATTATCTGCTTTTTCAATGCGGAATTGATATTAGGATGGATTTACGATCATGATGTGGATAAAAGCGCTTCTTCTTTTCAGTGGTTGATGCTTGGATTTGTCGGAATGTCTACCAACTTGCTGTTTGGAACTTTGCTCACCGCCAATGGATCGCTCAAGTTCTTAAATACGGTTTCAGCGGTTGGAATTCTTGTCAATGTATTGGCGAATATTTTGTTGATTCCTTCCTATGGAGCAAGTGGTGCGGCTTTCGCTACGCTCATTACGCAAGGCGCGGTTTCGTTGGTGCAAATTGTCTACTGCATGCGTCATTTTTCTCTCAGATTATCGATCATCGAAGTGGTGAAATTCATCGGCTTCACGGCGTATGTTTGGGCGACCTGTTTCTTCTTGGAAGTAGAATCTTTTGGGTGGTTTGCGCTCATCGGATTAGGAGTAATTGCAGGAATGTTCGTCTTCGGTTTACTTGATTTTAAGCAACTTAAATCCATCTTCACTTCATCACCTTCAGAAGAAATTAGTGAGGCGTAAAATAATTTGATTTTTTCTCAGTTAATAGACTCAACTAGAAATAGTAACTTCGCGCTACGAAAAAATGAACTATGAGTGAGAATACCGCTGATTTTCAAGATGAAAGTCAAAATCTTCTGCTATTTATTTGGCGGAAACGAAAAATCATAATCATCCTAACAGGAATTGCATTTGTTGCATCGATTATCATTTCTTTATTTCTAACACCTTTGTTCAGATCAACGGCGATCGTTTTCCCGACGGCGACTAGTACGGTATCTTTCTCTGAACAGCGTAACGCAAAAGCTTCTTCGATGGACTTCGGGGAGGAAGAGCAGGCAGAACAATTACTGCAAATTTTGCAATCGTCGCGAATTCGAAATCGAATTGTAGATCGTTTCGACTTATTCAAGCATTACGAGATTGATCCAAATGATGAGAATCGCTACTTCAAGTTGGGACAAGAATACAACAGCCATATTCAATTCTCACGTACAAAATACGGTTCTATCAGCATCGATGTATTGGATCGTGATCCTGTATTGGCGGCAGAAATTGCCAATAAGATTGTGGATTTGATCGATACCGTGAAAAACAACATGGTAAAAGAACGTACGATTCCAGCCTTCGACATCACGAAACGTAAGCGTGAGATGTTGGAAACGGAAATCAGTGGTATTTTGGCAGAATTGGATAGCCTTTCCGCGATGGGAGTTGTGACAAGCGAAGGTCGTGCAAACTTGTATCAAGCATACAATGAATCGAAAAGTGCTGCTGATAAAGCCTTCGTAAAGAATCAAATCGATGTGAACATTATGTACGGTGCTCGCTTTGATGGATTGGAACAACTGCGTGATGAGCGAATTGTCAAGTTGACAAAGTTTGAAGATTCATACGAGCAATCAGAGTCGGATGCAAACGCCAACTTCAACCATAAATTCGTTGTAGAACCTGCTGTTGTAGCAGATAAAAAAGCGAAACCGAAACGTATGGTTGTAGTGCTTTTGGCAACAATGGGTGTCTTCTTCTTCGTAATCTTTGCCTTGCTTGTTCAGGATCGTATTGCGCGACTTCGCAAAATGGAATAATTGCAGCTTTTTCGTTCACATACCTTCGTTGTTCTAGCGAGTTTGGCATACATTCTTGTGTCCTGCTATTTGGTGTGGATTGATCAGGAGTATTTAGCACTTGCGCCCGTTGGGTTGTTGGCGATGTATGCGGCAATTGTGTATACGCAGTGGACCTATTTAGCCTTGGCTTTGTTCACCCCGTTATCCGTAAACATCGAAGAATACACAGATAGCTTCGGACTTTTTATTCCCACCGAACCCATATTATTTGGTTTATTGATTCTGCTCGTACTTCGACAGATTCAAGACCGTGCTTTCGAGAAGGAGATTTGGAAACATCCGATTATTTGGGCAGTATCGTTCTATTTGATGTGGACATTTGTTACTTCTATAACGAGTGAACACCCAACGGCTTCGTTCAAATTTTTATTGGCGAAATTGTGGTTTGTTGTTCCTGTTCTCTTTTACGGACCGAGCGTTTTTAAGCATACCAAACACATCAAAACCTTTGTTTGGCTGTTGACGATTGGAATGACCGTAGCCATTTCCTACACCTTAGTTGTTCACGCGAGTTATGGGTTTGGCGAGAAAGAGGGGCACTGGGTAATGTGGCCATTCTTTAAAGATCACACGATTTATGGAGCAGCCGTAGCCTTCGTAACACCGTTAATTTTTGGCTTGTATTTCATGAAGAAACACAATCCCTTGATGCAGGTGACCATCATTGGTCTCGCAGTCATCATATTGATCGGGCTGTATTTTTCGTACACGCGTGCGGCATGGTTGAGTGTAGTGGCGGCTTTGTGCGTGTTAGCTGCAATCAAGTTGAAGATTAAATTTTCTTGGATTGCCACGGGCATAGTGGTGTTGGGAACCTTCTTGTACTTGTCGAAAGATGCCATTCAGATGGAATTGGAGCGAAACAAGTACGAACATACAACCGAAGAATTTGGAGAACGATTACAAAGCGCGGCGAACGTAACAACGGATGCATCCAACCTTGAGCGTTTAAATCGGTGGTCATGTGCGATTGAAATGTTCAAAGAGCGACCCATTTTTGGATTTGGACCGGGAACGTATGCTTTTGAGTATGCACGATTCCAAGATCCAGAAAACTTGACGATCATTTCGACCAACTTTGGTGATTTAGGGAATGCGCATAGCGAATACTTGGGACCATTATCTGAAATGGGATTCCTGGGGATGTTCGCAATGATTCTAATTGTCATTGCCATCTTTTACAAAGGTATCACTTTATACCTCAAATGGCCGAGCGATGATCGTGAAATGAGAACCTTGATCCTTTCCATGATTTTAGCATTGGTCACCTATTTTGTACACGGAGTTCTCAATAACTTCTTAGACACAGACAAGGCAGCAATTCCAGTTTGGGGATTCTGTGCGGCCTTTATTGCATTGGAAATTGTTCTCAAGCGAAAAGAAGCGAATTCCTTGAATTAATCTTCATTTTGACATCCAGTCACTCGCGTTTAATGCGTAAATTAAGGGCAAAACAAACGACATGAACTGGACGCGACTCATTCTCTTTCTGATTCTAAATTTCGGAGCATTAGCTCTAGGTGGATTATTTACCAGTACGGGAGTAAGCTCAGATTGGTATCAAAACATGAACCAGGCTCCATGGACGCCACCGGGTTGGGTGTTTGGCGCTGCTTGGACCTTCATAATGATTTGCTTCGCCTTCTTCATGACCTTCGCGTATGATGTGGCAAAAAACAAGTCGATGTTGCTTACACTTTTCGCAGTACAGTGGATTTTGAACGTGAGTTGGAATCCTGTCTTTTTCTATTTCCATGAAGTCTTATTTGGGTTGGTCGTTATTTCTGCGCTCACCTTACTAGTTTACTATCTCTTGTTTAAGTTCAGCGGTAGTCTCAAATGGAAAAGTCTATTTATTCTCCCGTATGCTATTTGGCTGGCGATTGC
>JBFHGY010000336.1:0-4453 GCA_041582905.1 Crocinitomicaceae bacterium
TGCGACCACTTCAACCGGAAGATCTCGACGTATTAAAGGAATTCTCCCTAAATGAACCCGAATTGTGGACCTATTCGTTAGTCACTGGAGCGGGTGTGGAGAATTTACAAGCCTATATGAATGCCGCTTTTGCCGACAAAGCCAAAGAAACAGCGTATCCATTCATCGTATTTGACAAAAGAACCCAGCGTTTTGTAGGAAGCACACGCTTTTACGATTATCAGTTCAAACACAATGCCGTTCAATTGGGTTATACCTGGTACGGAAAAGAAGCGCAGGGGACAGGGCTCAATAAAAACTGCAAATTCCTTTTGCTTCAGTTTGCATTTGAAGCACTCGGACTCGATCGCGTAGAATTTCGAGCGGATAACAATAACAAACGAAGCATTGCTGCTATGAAAAGCATCGGCTGTACCGTTGAAGGCGTTTTACGAAGTAATTGTGCCAGTCCAACTGGGCGTAGAGATAGCATTGTTTTGAGTATTTTGAAAGATGAATGGTTCTCCCACGTGAAGGAAAATCTCTCTCAAAAACTCTTACCTTCCAACTAATCCAACTAATCCAACTAATCCAACTAATCCAACTAATCCAACCTTACTTCAACACCTCCGGCATCTTCGCTTTAAACGCATTCAATCTAGGAATCGAAACGGCTTTCACGTAAGGTTGATTTGGGTGCAGTTTCTCGTAATCTTGATGGTAATCTTCCGCCATCCAAAACACATCCAATGGAGATACTTCCGTAGTGACTTTCGTTCCGCTTTTGCGAAGTTTCTTGATGGCTGCCATGGCGATATCACGTTCTGCATCCGTTTCGTAGAAAATAGCTGAGCGATATTGCGTTCCAGCATCTGGACCTTGTCGATTCAATGTCGAAGGATCATGGGAGTTAAAGAAAACATCTACCAAAGTCTCGTACGAAACAACCGTTGAGTCGTAGTATACTTTTACCGATTCTGCATGTCCCGTTTTTCCTGTTCCAATTTCCTGATAAGTTGGGTTTTTGGTCGTTCCTCCTGAATACCCAGATACCGCTTCTTGAACACCTTTTACCGATTCGAATACAGCTTCAACACACCAGAAACATCCACTGGCAAAATAGGCCGTTTGAAGCGAATCTAAATCTTGATGCATGGCGGAAGAGTTGTCATCGTGAGTGGTGTTTGCGTGGGCATCCGATTGCGCACAAGACATCAGCGAAAAACTGATTAGAAGTATACTGAGGAATTTCATAATTTGCTATTTTCTCATTAGTTCGAAATCGTATTTCAAAACTTACAGTCGCGTTCTAAACAAATGTTAATTCGACTAACATCCGATTATCCAACACCGCCAAAGAAGAAAAAGTATCGCTTTTGAAAGAAAACGGAAGTTTTCCTAACGGGTAGCGAATCCAACTTTCCGATGTCTGAGAGCGATGTATTGAGTTGAACACTGAGCCTGTCGAAGTGTGTCGAATCCGAAAGCTATCGGATGGAGCCGAAGACGAAGGTCTTTATTTAACCATTCTTAATTCTGCATTGAATCAATCCAACAAACTCCCCTCACCACGTAATTTCTGAAAACGTTTTCGCGCTTCAGCGGTGTACAAGCTTCCCTTGTAATCAAATAAAATACGTCGGTAAAAACCTTTGGCTGTATCAGGGTCGAGAAGATGATTTTCGTAAATGTCACCCAATTGGAAGAGGGCATCATCCGCTAGAATATCGTCTGAGTAGAATTTTAGCAAACGCTCTAATATTTTAACGGCTTCATTCCACTCACCGCGCAATTGATAGGCATGCGCTTTCTTCATTAAGATTTCATCTCCCAAACTATGAGCGGGATATTCACGCACGATGCTGTCGAAATAAGTGAATGCTCGATCGTATTGATGTTGCTCAATCAATAAATCAGCCTGCGCAAACCAATTCATAGCGATGTAATTACTATCCAACCCGTAGTTGTCGGTAATCATCAGAGATAGGTTCAAAGCATCGTTGGCGATGAGTTTAGTCGTAGCTTGTTTCAGCACGTCCAATTGCGACTGCGCATAATCGAATTCACCATCATAATAGAAAATTCGGGCATTTTTAAACTTTGCTTCGTGACCGATACTTTCGAATTTGTAGTCTTTATCCACTTGACTGTACAAAAGTGCTGCCTCCCAAATATCACCATCCAATACGTGAATGTCGGCCAATTGCATTTTCACCTCCGACTTCTGCATCAATGAAAGACCAGGAATTTCCAAGGCGTCCGTTAAGGTTGTAATGGCTTCACTCGCGTTGTTGGCATAAAATGCTTGAATGTGGGTCATTTCCAAAATAAGCGGTAAAGACGAAGTGTTCTTGCCAACACGATCAAGCGTTGTTTTATAGGCTTGAATGGTTTCTGTAAGTTCTGCTTGCGTGAAATCGCGTTGCGTAGTCACTTGTAAAAAGCGAACGTTCAGCATGGCATTTTCTGCTCTTCGCGCGTACAACTCATCTTTTTCGTTCATGAGGTATTCAAAACAGCGCTTCGCCGTAGAGAAGTCTTTGTTCTCCACACAAATATTTCCTAGGTTGTAAACATACTGTCCACGAGCGTCCATGCGTTTGTCCAGAGCTTTCACATGAACAAATGCTGCACTAAAGTTCTGTCGCTGAATAAAGAGCCAAGTCAACATTTCGGCGTAAGTTGTGCTATTCGGATTTTTCTGACTTCGCTCAAGTAGTGATTGTTTCAATAGCTCGTACTCATTCGATTCTTCTTCCGAGAAATCAATTTGTTGCGAGAGAATGCGTTGAACATCGTTGATGTAAGAGCGATGTACCTCAAGTAAGTCGAGGTATTCATCAATCATTTTCTGTGTTTCGTTCACCGATCCGTAGTAATCCGCGAAATAGTAATTCAACGGATACGATTTTTTGAGCAGTTTTCGCCCTTTTACCAAGGTTTCATACGCTAAGTCGGGCTTGTTTTGAGACTTGAATGCGTTGTACAACTTCACAACAGAAGAAGAGCTCGGTTGGAGGTTGTCGACCAGGTCGCGGTAGATATCATTTGCTTTATCAGCTTCCCCTTGCTCTTCATAGAATTTCGCGAAGAGAATTTCAAATTCCTGTTTGTACTGCTGACGTGAAATGTGTTTTTTGAAGGTCTTTTCTGCTTTTTTCGAATCACCTGTCTGCGTCAGACATTCAACGTAGCGCGTAAAATTGATTTTCGATGGATTGTCTTCGTACAATTTTTCGTAGTAGATCAATGCTTTGTCGTATTCCCCATTATCGTAATAATGTTGAGCCAATTGTTGATCGCTACCGCCATCTTGTCCAAATGAAACAAGTGCCACCTGAAAGGCGAACAAGAAGAGTAAATATTTTTTCATCATTGATAGCATACGCAAAAATTGTTCCTGTTATTTCTGAAGGAGATTCAATGAAAAGTTGTTGAGTTCGTCATGCAATTCTTCATAAGTAGAAACGACAGATTCTTTTGTGGTAACATACTCTTTCAAAAGAGCACGAAGTTGACTCACTTTGGCTTCCTCAAAGGCGACGTATTCGGCATATTTTTCGCGTTCACCGTCACCATTTTCAATGTCTTTTTTAAGTTCGTTTAGTTTAGCGCGTTCTTCCTCAATACTGGTTGGAATAGCACTTTGAGCTTTCCCAAGTGGCTTTAGGTTTCTGCGCATCACCTTGAACGCATCCATCTTTCGTCCCAATGCCATGTCGATAGTATCAGCAGTATAGTTGCGCTTTACGCGGTTTTCAATGGTGTATGCACTCAAAGAAATAGCAGCAATTGAATCCATTTTATGTTCATTGAAAACGGCTTCCACACTATCCACCGTTTGATTCAACGCGGCAATCTTGTCCAAGTGCTTCGATGCTTCAATGTCCATGCATGAAGTGAGTGAAATCAAAACCAAACCTATAACTCCAACGAGTAATCGTACCATAAACTGCTTTTTACGTAAAAATAAGAAAGATCATGGTCTTAATTCCGTTTTAAGAAATATTAAGTATTAGGAGTTCTGGGCGTTCACCAGATCATTCCTGTCGTCATATCTGGGTCGCGTCTTCCGCTCTATCTCCAACATCCCGACAGCCGGTGGTGTCGGAATTGTCGGAGGATGCCGCTGCAACCGCTAACGCGAATCCTACGAAAAAACACGATACGTCGGAGCAAAAAAAAACGCTCACCAGAAAAGGCAAGCGTTTCTCATATCTAAATCTTCTAGAATCACGAAATCTTCGTAAACCCAGTATACTGATGCAATACTTCTGGAATTTCAATTCCATCTTCCGTTTGGAAGTTTTCCAACAATGCCGCCATAATACGCGGTAACGCCAAAGCAGAACCGTTCAATGTGTGGCACAATTGCGTTTTCTTGTCTGCGTTTTTGAAGCGTAGCTTCAAGCGATTCGCTTGGAACGTATCGAAGCGAGAAACAGAGCTTACTTCCAACCACTTGTCTTGAGCA
>JBFHGY010000337.1:0-4435 GCA_041582905.1 Crocinitomicaceae bacterium
GAAGCAGCAGAAGGAACAGTACGTAAATTGTACGCTGAGTCTATCGGTCGTAACGCAGTTCACGGATCTGATTCTGATGAAAATGCAGAAATCGAAGGAAAATTCCACTTTACAGCAGCGGAGATTTTCTAAGGATTCGAACGAATATATTTTGGAAAGGTCTCGATATATCGAGGCCTTTTTTTTGTGCCCACTAAAAAAGTAACACTCGATTGAACTCGATTCGTTATTTTCGATAAAATGAAAACCTAAACCAACAGATTCCTAATGAAAAAATTCGAATACAAATTACTCACCATCAGCGTCGCCCATTTTAAGAAAGAGGATTTTCAGGAGGAAATCAATGAGAAATTTAAAAACTGGGGTGAGCAAGGTTGGGAATTAATAAAAATGGAACCCATTGCATCCGGTGGAGTAGTTTTTCAGGGGACATCTGAATTCTTGGTGGTATTCAAACGAGAAAAACAGGAAGATTCATGAAATTACATCGCTTTTTCTTTTCAGTACTTACTGTTTCGATGTTCCTATTTTCTTGCTCAAAAAGAGAAAACCGATTCATTGATATTCCTAAAGCAAATGCTGAAATTCTCGAGCGTACTGGAATCGACATTTTGGCTTTCCAAGATCAGATTGAAAAGGATTTTAAGGTAGATGATGCTTTTTATGATTCCATACTTGTTCAAACCTCCACGGAAAACACCAATGATATCTTCAAAAAATACGGCTGCTATTCTGTAAGAACAAACGGTGATACCATAAATGGAAGTGACAGAGACTCGATCATATTTCACTTTGCTCATGGATTTGCCAATGGGATTATTCAAGAAAAATGTAGCCCCTTGGATTCTCTGTGTATTACGAAAATGAAATACAAAGACAATTTATTACGGATCGAACTTCCATATGGTAGACTAGAATCTTCAACAACAGAATTCATTTACATAGATCTATACAAAAAGGAATATCTAACCAGAGAGGAATTTGCTTTCATGACACTTTGGTGGTACATCTTGTACTCCGCTCAAGTAATTAGTGATGAAGAATGGTACATGCAGCGACTGACGGAGAAATAAACCAACTCCCAATCAACGACTTATCGTCTCCACTTCAAATACTCAAAAACAAACCGTAACTTTAATGAAACGAAGTTAGGTAGACCATGGGAAACATCGAGAAGATAGTCAGTGCTCAAAAAGCATATTTCAATACAAATGCAACGAAGGACGTTTCCTTCAGAATTGCACAACTCAAAAAATTAAAGGCACTGATTCGAGCCAATGAGCAAGAAATCTTCGACGCCATTCACGCCGATTTTGGTAAATCGGAATTCGAAACGTACGTAACCGAACTGTCCTTGTTGCACCATGAAATTGATCTTTACATCAAAAAAACGAAGCGCTGGAGCAAGCGTAAACGCGTTTGGTCTGGACTCGCCAACTTTCCATCCAAAAGCTACATCATACCCGAACCATTGGGCGTTTGTTTGGTGATTGGTGCCTGGAATTACCCCTATCAACTTTCCATTCTTCCCGCACTCACGGCACTGGCAGCTGGAAACACGGTGATCCTAAAGCCGAGTGAGTTGCCTTCGCGTACCTCCCAAGTGATGGCGAAAATGATCAATGAACACTTTGCTTCAGACTATTTTCATGTCATTGAAGGAGGCGTTGACGAAACAACCGAACTATTGAATCAACCTTTCGATAAAATCTTCTTCACGGGAAGTATTCCCGTTGGAAAAATCGTGTATGAGGCGGCCGCGAAAAACTTAACGCCTGTTACGCTGGAA
Source organism: Crocinitomicaceae bacterium (assembly GCA_041582905.1). Classification (GTDB taxonomy): domain Bacteria; phylum Bacteroidota; class Bacteroidia; order Flavobacteriales_D; family Crocinitomicaceae; genus UBA4466. The sequence goes on from JBFHGY010000337.1 coordinate 1,790, forward strand.
CTCGGTGGAAAAAGTCCAACGTTCGTACTCAAAGATGCCGATTTGAAAATGACAGCGAAACGTATCGCTTGGGCAAAATTCATGAATGCTGGCCAAACCTGTGTCGCCCCCGACTATATATTAGTGGAAAAAAGTATCGAGGATGCATTCATTGAAGCTCTGAAATTAGAACTGAAAAATTATCCCGAAACGAGCGACCAACTCGGAGACAACTACGTAAACATTATCAATACGCGTAACTTTGATCGCCTTTCGGAATTAATTGATGACGATAAAGTCTGTCATGGTGGAAACCGCGATCGTGAAGAACGTTTCATCAGTCCTACTCTTTTGAAGAGCGTTACTTTTGATGATACCATTATGCAAGATGAGATTTTCGGTCCTATTTTGCCTATTCTTTCCTTTACGGATCTTAATGAGGCGATTCAAGCAGTAAAGGCTCGACCGAAACCGCTTTCGTGCTACGTCTACTCGAAAGATAAACGTCAGATTAACAAATTACTTCATGAAATCTCCTTTGGAGGTGGCTGCGTCAACGATAGTGTCATGCATCTTTCTGTAGGTAAACTTCCATTCGGTGGAGTTGGACATAGTGGAATTGGCAACTATCACGGGAAATCAGGCTTCGATTCCTTCTCGCACAAAAAAAGCATTCTACACAAAGGATTTTTGTTTGAACCGCCCATCAAGTACGCTCCGTATTCGCCGAAGAAATTGAAAATCATTCGCTGGTTGGTTGGATAGTTTTGTCCGAGTTTGGGCATGTTCGTTCAAGAATGATTCTTGGAGAAGTGCAAAGAGCTAACCCTCGTTTTTAGATAAAGTCACAGCGACTGCAAGAATCCTCTCTTGCAGAATTACACCCCATTGTATTGTTGTCACCAACCCTCACAGGCTCAAATGCGTACTTAACATAGAATGAAAACACTTAACATGAACCCACTTTTTATCTATTCCGCCCTAATCGCACTTACACTTTTCAGTTGTAACAAGGAAGAAGAAATATCTCCAACAGAAGAGGAAGTTTCCACTTTTGACGAAACCGAGTACCCATCGAACGATACTTTGGATGTCAACCAAGATGGAATTGATGACTTTATTTTAGAGTATATTCAGATTGAAACCAACGACTATCCCAGTACAGTTTCTTCCATTAGGGGTTCGTTGAGTCCATTAGAAAATGTACATGGCTTGTATCAGTTGTATGTTGGGCATTTATTTCTTGCACCGAACGACACCATATCCGCCAATGATGTACCTCCAATTACATGGTCTAACTATGAAGCGAACATCATTCACAAAGATTGGGGTATAAACACTGGATGGAGTCCTGTTTGGGAGGTCATCTCGTCTCAAAACGAATATTATTTCGCCTATAAACTGCAGAATGGAAGCAACGACGAACTTGGGTGGCTAAAATTAGAGATCGATACAACTACGGGTGAGATCGAAATTATTGATCAGGCATCTTCGAATTCTAGTTTTATTGTGATTTAACGCACTATCGAATCGAAGGAGGACGGACTATATTTCTCTTGCAGTTTACACCAAACCGACTTCCAATGGAAGTAGAAAACACTTGGAGTTGCAAAATTGAAGCGATCGTAAATTCAGGTACACTCTTTTCTTCTATTACTGAATGAATTCGAAACTGAGCATCCAGATAATCGAGGTCGATTTGCTCGAAAAATCGTTTTGAATAGTTGAAAATGATTATTATTACTCATTGAAACTTTCTTCAATTTAACTAGACATAGTCTGATGCTTAACCTACTTAAAAAACACTCCATCTTACTTCTATGTGTACTCGGATCAATCGTCCGTTTAATATACGGTATCATCTACGAACCATGGGAGTCAAGCCCAGACCATTTAGCATGGGAATTGGTTATAGAACAAGGACATTTCGATTACAGTCACTTGATCCATTATCCGCATGAAGGAGGAACCATTCTGATCTCTTTACTCAGTCACATTGTTGAGCTTTTCACCAGTTTTAGCTCATTAACCATTGTGGCTTTCCTGTGTGATTTCGTAGTCCGCTTTATTCAACTAAAAGTCGTCCAGCGAATTGTCAGTTCGGAGGTAGCTATTTTATTCGGACTGTGGACCATCTTCTCAAGTCCAATTATTCTTCCATGGGGAACCGCAAACTTTGGTTTACACTCCATCTCTAGTGTTTTTCCATTTCTCATTGCATACATATTATTCACCTATAACAGCTCCATAAAATATCAACTTTACGGAGGGGCATTTCTTGGCTTAGCTTGCTGGTTTTCGTATTCAAATATCATTCTTGTCCCACTTTTCTTCCTATTTCTTGTAATCACACAAGTACGAATCAGAAAGTGGGCATACACCCTTTTGGGCTTTTCTGCCATTGCACTATTACACGTATTGGTTCGCACGCAGACTGATGCCGGATTTCACTTCTCCGATTTTGGGCTTTTTTCCATCAGAGGAGAGACATTCTCCCTCGCGGAAATCGATATGGCTGAACGAGTACAAGATGTACCGAAGGTAATCGCCAACTCTCTTACCGCTCTTCCGCACACAGAGGATTATTCCAGCTTCTTTAAACTAACAGTTCCCATACTCCTCATCGGTGCGATTGTAGGGCTTTCCATTTCAGCCTGGAAAAAACGA
>JBFHGY010000338.1:0-4434 GCA_041582905.1 Crocinitomicaceae bacterium
GCAAAACAATGTCATCTCGATGCTTTCTGCTCACGTACACCAATATCAGCGCTTGCAACCCAATGGCAAAACTTACCAACTGATCGCAGGAAATGGCGGAAGTCCTCTGGATAAAAGCACGCCGCCAGCATTTTTCGGTTACACGCGCATCAACGTTTGGAAGAGCGGACGCGTTGAAATGATTTCGGAAGGATATGATGCACCCGCTCAATACAATGATCCAGTTGACGATCCAAAATGGTCGCAACGAGACATGTTGAATGATATGCGCTGGTATGTGAAAGGAGCGAAGAATGATTCGGTGTGTAAATGCGTGACAGGAGAGTAACTAGCCGAAAAGCGCACTATCGATTAAGAAACGCACCAACACTTCTATCTAAATTCTATAATTTGCTAAATTGAAGACCTCAACAATTCTTATGCAACTAGAGTAAATGAATATAAAGCAAAGCACTTCCATAACGTTTAACACGGATGAAAGCATTAAATCTACCGCACTCAGTTCGCCCAATGAGTTGATTATGTTGATGAGTTCAGGAACCGTTATTCGGTATACTATTCCCGAACAAAAAGTAGAAAGTCTTTTTACGATCAAGAGTCCCTTCTCCCACAGTGATGGAGGTTTTGATGTAGATGACCAGTCAACCATTTACACACTCAACTCGGTTATCGTGGTAGTAAACGACTTCAAACGACATGGCGTAGTGCATTATCCCGACAAATACAATTCACTTAGATTGTGGAGGGGCGAATACCATGTGGAGATTACGAAATTCCCAATCGCATTGTTTGCTAATGATGAAGGAGTTCCTCATTTGATCTATGGAAATGACTGGAATCACATTCAAATAATGAATCTGGATACTAGACAAATTCTTACTGCAGCCAAATCTTTAATTGAAGAAGGTGCCGAAGAGGATCATGTAGCATTCTATCAAAAGCACGAAGAGACTAATAAACTTGCCTGGCCAAGACCCTACGATTATTTCTATGGAAGATTAGAAATGTCTCCAAATAACAAACATTTCCTCAGCGCTGGTTGGGCTTGGGGCTCCTCTGATTCATACACTATTTACAACGTTCAAGATTTCATAGAAAATCCACGTATCTCAGAACGGAGTATTTACAGTTGGGAGCATGACGATAGAGCTGTTTGCTGGATAGACAACCAAACTATAGCTGTAGCAGTTGACCCTCGCGTGGAAGATGATGAAACAGCCACAAAAGATTCTCCTCATCAATTGCATTTTTATCGTTTGATGGATAGCACCGTTGAACTGGATAGAAAAGTAGATATTCACGGGGTGAACCTAATCCATTCTGAAATATACTTTAACAAAGAGCTCCATGTTATTGTTGTAGTTTCAGATGAAATTGGAGTAGCAGTAGTTTCATTGGATGGAGTAATTCTGTTGAATCAACCAGAAATGAAAGCAAATTACTATAACCCCAAACTAAACAGATTTGTTCATACAGAGAATAAAACGATTACTATCCATGAGTTAGCTTCATGAATCCGAAGACAAAACGACATATCAAATTACTAGCAGAACGTTTCGAACATCAAATTCATTATGACAGACATGTGATTTGTCTTTCGAATTTCAAAAACTCCATCCGAATTGAAGAAAACCGCAAACGAAAAATAGAGGTAAGCTATAACGTTGATGATGTGAGTACAATAACAAACGCTGTTACTCCGATAGAGTTATACGATCTATTAATCAAAATTCTATCCCGTTTCGAGACCGAAAAAGTCCAATTCAAGTCGGAACAACCAATACAACTCGAAGAATGGATCGCAACTGAATGCCAAAGAAGCACGCGAATTCTCGATCTTAAAAGAAGAATCCAAAGAAAAAATTCCGACCATGTGATTTTAGGAGGAAATCGACTGGAAGCAGAATATTTTAAAGGTGTGATTATTCTGATGGATGATTTATTATGGACCCCATGTAATGTTGTTGATTTTCCGCTAGAATAGCAGAAAAAAGATCTCATTCCTGTTAACCTTTTAAATTCTTCGAACACCAATAGTAAACAGGATGAATTGCATGTGTTCGACTCATGGAGTGCACTTTCGCATCCCATCTAACATTTAACCATGAAGCGCTTCACTGATGCACTTCTCAAACTGAAATAATTCGAGATTATGAAAATCCTATTGACATGGGCCATCTCATTAATTGTGAGCTTCTCATTCGCCCAAAAACCCAAACAATTTGGCATCAACTGTACGTTTCGACATTTGCGCTATCCAGAAAACATTCAATTCTCCGCTAATCAATGGGCAGTGACTATTATTGATCAATCGAGGGAAAGTGACTTATTGCATCAGAAAATACGCGAAACACCCCTCAATAAAATGTGGAAATCTGCACGTGTCTACTCTCGTCTCATTGGCAGTAAACCCGGATACTACGAGGAAGCTTCGAAAAACAGGGAGGTTTTAGACGCTACCGAAACACCTTACATTTACTATCTAATTGAAAAAAGAGACATCGTCATCCTGGAACAAGAGGTAACAGATAACGGATCAAACGCAGGTGAATCACGTTACAACTTGGTCTTTACGATGAGAACTCCCGTATTCTTAACTGCCACTTTTCGCGGGGACACCTCCGTTGTTTTGTTGGACACCAATAACTTAACCTTTCGAACCTCGCGGTTTACCTTCCCCAGAGATGCAAAGCTTGGAAAGGGAGAAGACATTAAACCGAAAGGGTATCCATCCGAAGTGGAATTATTCGCAGCGTGGCAAAAGTATGGTAAGCAAGCAGAAGAGGAATGGAGCGAGAAAATGACAAAAGACTTCCTCCGTCCTGTCTGTTCCACGTTTATCCAGGAATTTATCCAGTATGAAGAACAAATTGGTGGTAAAATTTACACCGATAAAAACAAAAAAGGAGGATTCGACGATCTGGTAAATGCCGCAGAATTATTTCGAAATACCGTGACTGAAATCGACGCAGATTACCAAGCAGGAAGTCTGATGAAAATGTATACAGAAGAGTATCAACGTCGCTTGATTGAATGCCGAACGATTTGGGATGAATTCCTAAAAAAGTATGATTACGATGTGTTATCCCAAGACGGTAGAATCAAAGCGGAGCACAAGCAAAAAATCTTGCTGAATTATGTATTGTCGCTGATCTTCACCAAAGAATTTGAGGAGGCCGAAAAACTGATCAACCAATACCGATCATTGAATCTTCGTAGTTCCGTAAGCTCCGACTTGAGAACGTACTGGTATTTGAATGAACAATTGCGCGACGAGTATCGATTTCATGCAGAGGCAATGGATTGGAAGTAGAATTGATCACCGAAAATTCTCGTACCTTTCGAAAAAAGCAACATGCTTCAGCAAACCTATATCGAACTGGCACGGAAATACACCGACAATGTTGACCTTATTTCCGAATTATGGAATGAAATTGAGTCGAAACATTCGGAAGAGAAACGGTTTTACCATACGCTTGAACACTTGCGCCATTTGCTCACTCAGCTCACGGAAATTAAGGCACACATAGTTGATTGGGACACGATCCTCTTCACGCTTTTTTATCATGATGTCATTTACAATTCATCGAAAACAGATAACGAAGAACAAAGTGCAGAATTGGCCGCGCAGCGCATGAAGCAACTTTCTGTTCCAGAGGCACAGATGGAAAAATGCGTACAACAAATAATCGCGACGAAATCCCATGAAGTTTCGGAGAACAACGATACCAACCTATTCACGGATGCTGATCTTTCTATTTTAGGTCAACCTTGGGAGGAATATTCTCGTTATGCTCAAAACGTGCGTAAAGAGTATTCGCAATACCCACAACTGATATACACATCAGGACGAAAGAAAGTACTTCGGCATTTTTTGGAGATGAAACGCATCTATAAAACGGATTGGTTCTTCGAGAAATACGAGCAGCAAGCAAGAGAGAATTTGGAAAGGGAGTTGGGATAGTTAGATAGTTAGATAGTTAGATAGTTAGATAGTTAGAAAATAATTCAATCCTCCATGGAAAAAACACTTCCAGACATTATTGAAGAAGCATACACTTTGTTTTCGGGCTACGAAGCTGTTCGACCTTTAGATATTTGCACCCACTGCTGCATGTCTTTTGAAAATGAAGCTTTACTTGCCCGACTACCTGTCAGAGAAATTCCATTGGAGTTGCTCATGGAGTATAACGACGGAGCTGCCACCGAAAAAACTCCCACCAATGAAATGAAGCATTTTCTTCCGCGATATATGGAACTCATTTCATCGTTCGATTTTCCTTCGCATTCGGCAGAGATTGCGTTGAAACGTTTGAGTCCTTTCGATAAAACAGAATGGTCGGATGAAGAACTTGCCTTACTTCATACTTTTTCTTTAGCCTTTTTTGAAAAGTGTTTATCGACCTATCCTTTGCCCACCCGAGATGAAATGGA
>JBFHGY010000339.1:0-4430 GCA_041582905.1 Crocinitomicaceae bacterium
AATTACACCAACATTGTTGTCACGACCTGCGATGCGCGTTACTTCTCCATCTATTACATCATAGGTAGGAGGCGTTGGAACGAGCAATTTTTGAACATCAACAGAGAACGTCACCTGATTGTATTGATCGAAGTCAGCTACAAAGGCATTTCCAATTTTCAAATTCATTGGAAGGAAATCACGCGCACTACTTGCTAAGCTAGAGTAGGCAATTTTGTTTCCAACATTATTAATCGTTGCTGCAAAATTGTATGTTCCTCTGGTTGATCCGATTTTTGCTTCATCTGAGCTGTATGTAAAGGAGATATCTGTTGCTCCAGCCACTCCTGCACGAGTATCTACACCTGCAACTGGCAAACCTCCCGTTAGGTTCGAATAAACGAACTTCCCATTCAATCCAACACTCATTTTGTCCGATAATCGGAAAGCATATCCTGCAGTAAGCTCAAACTCACTCGGTTTATCCTCACGAATAATGTTTGCTGATTCGTCGGTAAACGTAATTTCACCGAGATTAAAGTAACGCAAAGCACCACCAATCGCGTGACGATCGTTGATCTTGTAGTAACCTGACAAATACGACAAGTGAATATCATTTGTAAGCTGTCTCAACCATGGAGTATAGGAAATACTAATGGCTGATTTCTGCTCTGCAAAGGTCAACATAGAAGTGTTCCAATATAAAGAAGTACTAGACGCACTTAACGCTGTTCCCGCATCTCCCATTGCTCCTGCTCTGGAATCTGGGGTAATTGACATGAAAGGCACCGCAGTGGTGATTGTATTCAATTGAAGATCGTCATCCGTTACTCCACTTTGTGCCATTGATGACATTGCTAATAGTGAGAAAATGACTGTATTTCTGATGTTGTTTATCATAATTTAATAGCGCTTTCGACTGGCAAATATACGTAATTGGGAACCCTTTATTGTATAGCTTACCTTAAAATAACCAATTTTTCCGTTTTTTCCGCGGTTTCACCTTCTGGTGTTCTTACTTTGACGTTGTAAACGTAAACTCCTTTCGCCAATTGATCACCAAAATCATCTAATCCATTCCAGTGAATTCCTTTTGATCGGAAACCGTCACATTGTACAGACTCGTTAATTGTTTTCACCAATCTTCCTGAAACAGTAAAGATTTGAATTTGAGCATCCAAGTCCACACATGCTTGATTGTGCTCAAAGAAGAACTCCGTACTCGTTGTAAATGGATTTGGGTAGTTCAATACGTGCTCCAACTCAACATTTTCCTTCGCTCGAACAACAAACTCAATAGACGCCTCAGATGAATTATTATTTACATCCCATACTTTGATGGAAAGCGTATGAGAACCCGGCTCCAACTCCGTGAAGTTATAGCGAACCTCTCCAGACTGGTAAGAATCCAAATCGGCTGTATAGTAATCATTCAACACAATGGGATTTCCTGTTTCCCCATCGAGAACCGCAATTAAATCGTGACCAATTCCATTTCCTACTGTGTTAATTCCATTATCGTCGTAGAGTTTCGCAATCAATATGGGTGTTTCGTCAGAGATTCCGCCATTCACGAAGTTTTCATCGTTTAGGTACAACTCAATATCTGGTCCCACCGCATCATTGATTCCATTTGGATCAATTCCTCCTACCAAGAATCGATTATCGACACCAATCGCATCAAACGAACCATTCTCTGCATAATAACTCAATTTTCCAGCTCCAAACGAATAGTTGATGTCTTTTGGTACAACAAAGGTGAATTCAAAATTTCCATTTGTTACACTTGCCTTACCACTGTACACCTTATTGTTCTGAATTTCAAAGTCGATAATCGGTGAATCCGTATCATTTCCAAGTGTACTTTGCGTTTTGATCTTATCAAACACAGTTGGGTACAACACTCCGTTGAATGAATTTAGCGGTGTTCCATTAAAGTCCTCCAGGTGGCCCTTGATCGTTACTTTACTCAACGCACTCAAGGTATCCATTACGAGCGCAGGATCTAATCCGTTGATACTATCTGTTACCACATTCATTTTTGGCAATGCAATTTGCAAGGCTGGATCTCCAATCAACGTGAAACTTCTTCTGTTGGTAGAGTTTCCAGAATTATTTTTGGTTAATCGCATGATTTCACCAAAGGTATGTGGCTCGAATGTAGAAGCATCGCGTTCAAACACTCGTGAAACGAACTCCCCGATTGTAGCAGAATTTACTCCGAAATACACCGAACGCGTTGTAGTCATCAAAGCAATGGCGCCTCCATACGGGTTGAGTGACGCCCACTCCCCTGCAGAAACGCGATCTGGATCATCGTATTTGGTAAACTCACACGTCGCTGAAACGATCAACGAAAGGCGATCAATGTTTTTCCAGTCTTGAATTTGAGGAACCGTAATCACTCGCTCCTCTGCCACACCAACTTCACCTCCGTGCCCAACATAGTTGATCACCAAGGCTCCACGCTCCATTCGATCATTGATTTTATCATTCACTTCAGGGTATCGTGGACCTCCCGCAGTTGTCACCTGTTGGAAAGCATCCAAGTAGATTTTATCAATATTGATATCTGGATGATTCGCCTTCAAATAATTGTACGCAGGCTCACAATCGAAATTGATAAAGTATCCACCTTCTTCATCGTCTGCAATTTGTACGTATTTCGTTCTCCAATCACCAAAGGTTGACGAACCATCATCCGAAGAACAATTCGTGTTTGCCGTTGAATACAAGTTAGATCCATTACGCATATAATGTTCAATTTTATCTACCTGCTCTTTAGCAATTTCATTCGAGGAAATCAACAAACGACCAACAGCAATGTCCATCTCATCATTGGGCGATATCGCTTCCGAATCATCCAGTAATCCAAAGTAATCATCCGTCACAAGCGCTGCAATGTGATTCTCAGATTCATCTACTTGGTACGTGACTAAATAATTTGAATTGGATACGAGATTTCTGTGGTCGAACGTACCATCGCCGAAGAGCAACAAATACTTCGGGCGTGTTTCTGGTGCTGACGCTCCACGATCGTAAAACATTTTTGCAAACATTCGGATAGCCGTTGCATCTTGAGCTCCCGAACTAAACTCATTATACACTTGCTCAGATGTCACTACGTGAACTGTTAACCCGTTCGCTCTATGAAGATTGGCCAGACGTTCTGCTTGTGCTACAAACGTTTTATTTGTTACAATGAGATAATCTGCTTGATCGAGTGCGTGTAAATTTTGCGGCTCGACATTGTTGATGAAAATAGGAATCTTGAAACCGGCTCCATTCGAAGCAACAAACTCGCGCAGTGAATCCAAATCCGCCACAAAGGTAAAGTTCGTTCCACTGGCTGTTCCTTGAATCAATTTAGGTACGTGACGATCCGTTACATCCCATACAAATCCTTCAGATGGAATTCCAGAGAGATTAAAACTTCCAACATTACCTACACCAACAGTCGATATATCTCTGAAGTTAAATTGATTTCCCATCATCACAAGATTACGGCGAACATTCATTTCAATGTAATCCAAGTAAGTTAGAATAGCTGGAGACGAACGCGTGATTGCCATTTGAACGGCCATTGATGAAGTCGCATTAGAATACTGGAAACTTTGTGATCCTCGCTTGTAATCATCACCAACAGTAGGAAGATCATCGGACGCCACTAGCGTTCCGTTTACTTTGTAACTATGTGTATTTCCCGACGAAGAGTTACAATTTGTCGCAAAAAATGCCTTGAAATAAGCCGTGCTCGATGGAGCTACGTTCGGCGCCGACATTGAAAACGTTTTCGTCAATTCCGTATCGAACAACTCACCGTAAAAACGTTTTCCTCCTTTTACCAATGAAACGAGCTCGCTTTCATGTTTCTGAAAATAGGAATAGGCCGTAATGTTATCCGTTACAGGATTTGTTGAACTCGAAAGCGTTTGAATTCTCAACGGAGTCCCAGCGGTATTGACATTAATGAAATAGCACGAAACCGTTGAATACGTATTTCGGTCCTGTGTCAACTCTCCACCTTGAACCTTGATTCGATTCGGTCCCCATCCATAAAACAAGATATAATCGCTCTCATCGAAAGAACCATCTCCGTCTCCAACGATCTCAATTGCATTTTTAGCAAGATCATCCGTTCTTGGATCACTATTCAATTCTGGTAATCGTCCATCACCATTTCCGTAAATATTAATATGATCAGGATTGAGAGTAGCGATGTCAATTCCCAATGGCTCTAGTCGGGCTTGAAGAAAATTGTAGTCGATTTTATGCACTCCGTCCTCTGTCACTGCAATTTTTATCCAAACACCTGAGCCGCTCTGCAAAACAGAACTCGTTGCAAAATTTTTCGGGATGACATTGATAGTTGGTGGAGCTTTTGCGAATTTCACCTCAACCTGTGTAATTCGGTGAATACTCGATCCAACACGAACGAATGGAAACAAATT
>JBFHGY010000340.1:0-4428 GCA_041582905.1 Crocinitomicaceae bacterium
AGCGGACAAGAAATTATCCTTTACTGGCAAGCTATTGGTGGATTTACCATTCATTTAACCTTTTCAGAAATTGAAGAATTGCTATTGGAACCAAAGAAATTGAAGGATGGCTTCTGACAGGAAGTTTATTGCAGCATTTTTTTTAGCACTTAATGCGGGTTTCGACTCCGCTCAACCCACTACCTAAAGCGTAAACATGACGGACTTCGAGAGCCTCAGTCCTCTGATAGTGACTTAAAAATGGAGGGCTGAGGCTCTCGAAGCCCGACCTCACAAAACAGAAATGGTCATTTCACCGAAAAAATCCGTTTCTTTCGAATATGAACCCCGAACAACACAACAACTATTTTCTCGAAAATTTTGAAACGGAACGCCTACGATTCCGGAAATTGTCATGGAATGATTTCGACGAGTGGACGGAGCTTTTCATTTCCGATGATGTTGCCTTGTTTCTTGGAATGGATCCGAAATTGAGCAAAAAGGAACTGACACAACTCTGGTTCGATAAAACGATGGATCGATACGAAAAGCAACTCGGCAGCATGAACGTACTTGTTGACAAACAACTGAATCGGATGGTTGGACAATGTGGTTTACTCATTCAAACCATCGAAGGTGTCGATCGTCTCGAAGTGGGGTATTCGATTCTTCCTGAATTCTGGCGAAAAGGCTATGCTTTTGAAGCGGCGAATGCCTGTTTGAATTACGCCTTTAAAAACGAGCTAGCTGAGAACCTAATCTCTCAAATCGATCCGAGAAATGTAGGGTCGGAAAAAGTAGCGCGCAAAAATGGAATGACACTCGAAAAAACGATACTTGACAAAAACCACGAGTCACTCAACATCTTCTCTATCTCAAGAGAAAAATGGATCAAATTGAAAGGAAATGGATGAACTTTATCAGAATACGATCAACACATGGAAGCAACTTTCTAGTGTGTATCACGAAAAATTTAAAGACATTCGATTGTACGATGCATCCTACGAAGCGTTTGCGTCACGACTTCAACCGAGCTCTTCCCTTCTAGAAATCGGATGTGGTCCAGGAACGGCTACTCATTGGCTCAAAAATCGACTTCCTCATGCTTCCATTCTCGCTACGGATGTTGCTTCAGAGATGATTGAAGAGGCGCAAAAACACGTTTCGGATGTGCACCTTCAAGTCCTAGACGCGCGAGAAGTCCATACGCTCAACCAACAATTTGACGCTATCTTTTCTGGATTTTGCATTCCCTATCTCGCCAAAAATGATTTGGATCAGTTCGTTCGTTCCATTTCAACTCTCCTGTCGAAAAACGGTATTCTTTACCTAAGTTGTATCGAAAAGAACTATGATCAATCATTTACCCAAACAGGAAGCACAGGTCACAAAATGAGCGTATTCTATTATCTCGAACGAAACCTACTTGATCTCTTTGAGCAACATGGTTTACAGCATCTGGAAACCATTCGAATCGATTATCCTCTACCCACTGGAGAGAGTGACACGCATCTTATTGTAATTGGTTCTCGAGATCAGTGAACCCGAATCACTCAGTTGTCAAAAAAATGAATTGAATCATGAAATATTTCTTCTTCACCCTAATCGTGCTCAGCGTGACGTCTTGCATGGAGCCCAATTGCTACTCAGAACCACATGTTAAAAGCACAAATCAGTACGTAAATGACGAAAAAAGGGATCGTGCAATTCCAACTCAAATTTATGCGCTATCGGATTCCACAAAATGGAATGGAGAACTGGTGATTTTGAATTGCGGATACGGATCAAGTCCAACAGAATACACCTACATCGCCCAAGAACTTGCCCAAACAGGATACTACGTAGTGAGCGTTCAGCATGAAATTCAGGGAGATGAGTTAATTCCTTCTGGAGACGATATCATCAAGCTTCGAACGCCCAATTGGGAAAAGGGAATCAAGAACATGAATGAAGTACTGAAATTTGTCAAGCAAAATGTGCCTACCATCTCGACGCAAAAAATTCACCTCATCGGTCATTCCAACGGCGGTGATATCTCGGTTCTCTTTGCGAGTCGAAACCCAAATCGCGTTCATTCGCTCATTACATTGGATCATCGCAGAATGCCGATTCCTTTAACAAAAAAGTACCCAACGCTTTCGTTCAGGGCAGATCAATTTGAAGCCGATCCGGGTGTAATCCCTTCAAAAAGTGACCAAAAGGTTTACCGCATTGAAATCGTTTCACTTAAAAATGTAGAGCATAACTACCTCCGTGACATTGCATCGCAGGAAACCAAGAAGAAAGTAATCCACAAAATCCTAGAATTTTTAAGCTGAAAAACTACCGCATTTTGTAAATAAAATCGTGGATAAAAAATCACGTAAATCTGCGTTGATTGAAACGTACAATTCTCCTATCTTTCACTATCTTTGCCACTTCATTGAAAGAACAACTATGATTAATATTACGCTACCAGATGGTTCGGTGAGAGAAGTTGAAAAGGGTACTTCAGCAATGGATATTGCGAAGAGCATTTCAGAAGGTCTCGCACGAAATGTACTTGCCGCAAAGGTGAATGGAAATGTGGTTGACGCAGGTCTTCCGATTAACGAAAACGCCACCTTGCAATTACTCACCTGGAACGATAAGGATGGTAAATCGACCATGTGGCACTCCTCTGCTCACTTGATGGCGGAAGCAATTGAGTTCTATTATCCTGGCGTAAAGTTGGCAATCGGTCCTCCCGTAAAAAATGGTTTCTACTATGATGTAGATTTCATGGACTACACCATTTCTGAAAAAGATTTGGAGAAGATCGAACAAAAAATGAAGGAACTTGCGAAGCAAAAGAATGAGTTCATTCGCAAGGAAGTTCCAAAAGCAGAAGCAATCGCTTACTTCCAAGAAAAAGAGGATCCATACAAGTTGGAATTGCTTGAAGATTTGGAAGATGGAAGCATCACTTTCTACACACAAGGTGAATTTACGGACTTATGTCGTGGACCTCACATCCCACATACAGGAATCATCAAAGCGGTAAAATTGACATCTATTGCGGGTGCGTACTGGCGTGGAGATGAAAAGAATAAGCAGTTAACGCGTATCTACGGAATTACCTTCCCGAAAGCAGCAGAATTAACTGACTATTTAGAGAAATTGGAGTTAGCGAAAGCGCGTGACCACCGTAAACTGGGAAAAGAACTGGACTTGTTCACGTTCTCTCAAACGGTTGGACAAGGACTTCCATTGTGGTTACCAAAAGGAGCTGCATTGCGTGAGCGTTTGGAAAACTTCTTGAAGAAAGCACAAAAAGCAGGTGGATACGATCAGGTGATCACTCCACATATTGGAAGTAAAGAATTGTACGTATGTTCTGGTCACTACGCGAAATACGGAGCGGATTCATTCCAACCTATTTTGACTCCAGACGAAGGTGAAGAGTTCTTGCTCAAACCGATGAACTGTCCGCACCACTGTGAGATTTTTAAATCACGTCCTCGTTCGTACAAAGAGCTTCCTGTTCGCTTTGCAGAATTCGGAACGGTGTATCGTTACGAACAGTCAGGTGAGCTTCACGGATTGACGCGTGTTCGTGGATTTACTCAGGATGATGCTCACATTTTCTGTACACAAGACCAGGTGAAAGATGAGTTCAAGAAAGTAATTGATTTGGTATTATACATCTTCAAAACACTTGATTTTCAGAATTTCAAAGCTCAGATTTCTTTGAGAGATCCGAACAATCCTGACAAGTACATTGGTGAAGATGCCAACTGGGACAAAGCAGAACAAGCGATCATCGAAGCCTCAGCCGAAAAGGATTTACCTACGGTAGTGGAATACGGAGAAGCGGCGTTTTACGGACCAAAGCTTGACTTCATGGTAGAAGATGCCTTGGGTAGAGAGTGGCAACTTGGAACGATTCAGGTAGACTACAACCTTCCTGAGCGATTTGAATTGGAATACACCGGTTCAGACAATCAGAAGCACCGTCCAGTAATGATTCACCGAGCACCGTTCGGATCAATGGAACGCTTCGTAGCCGTATTGCTCGAGCACTGTGCTGGAGACTTCCCACTTTGGCTCACAACGGATCAAGTAGCGATTTTACCAATCAGCGATAAATACAACGATTACGGTCAAAAACTTTTACAATTACTAAATAATTACGATATTCGCGGATTCGTTGACGATCGTAACGAAAAGGTAGGTAAGAAGATACGCGAATCTGAGCTCAATAAAATCCCATTTATGCTCATTATTGGTGAACAAGAAGCAGAAAACAATACTGTTTCGGTTCGACAAAGAGGAGAAAATGGTGATCTTGGCTCGATGAGTGTAGAAAGTTTTGCCGAGCTTGTACAGAAAGCGATCGACATCGAATTGGCTGTTAATGTTTAAATAACTGAATGAGAAGACCTCGTAATAAGAAAAAATTTGTTCGTAGAGAAGATACTGCGAAGCACC
>JBFHGY010000341.1:0-4424 GCA_041582905.1 Crocinitomicaceae bacterium
GTTGAAAGAGTTTGTACAAGCGGCAGAATTTGTACTTTCAGGAGGAAATGATCAGGTAGTTTTGTGTGAGCGAGGATTGAGAACATTCGAAACAAACACGCGTTTTACACTCGATTTATGTGGTGTGGCATGGTTGCAAGAACATGTGAATCTTCCAATCGTTTTGGATCCTAGTCATGCCATGGGCTTGGCTTTCGGGGTAACGCCATTGGCAAAAGCGTGCACGGCAATGGGAATCGACGGTTTGTTAATTGAAGCACACCCGAACCCGAAAGTGGCAAAGTCCGATGCAGCACAGCAATTGGACCATGATCAGTTTAAAGCAATGTTGAACGAGATTAACCCTGTGGCAGCTGCCGTAGGATATAAGATTGTGTAATGAATCATTTGGAGGCAAATATCAAAG
Source organism: Crocinitomicaceae bacterium (assembly GCA_041582905.1). Lineage (GTDB taxonomy): Bacteria > Bacteroidota > Bacteroidia > Flavobacteriales_D > Crocinitomicaceae > UBA4466. The sequence continues at coordinate 407 of JBFHGY010000341.1, forward strand.
GTCTGTGTGAAAAGTTCGGTTTGAGCTATTTCGATTTTTTGAATGATCTTAATGTAGAACACGCGAAAGAACTAAGCATTTTTGACCTCGAAGCGATTGCCGACGAGTACGATGTTGATTTGGAAGCTTTGCTCTTCAAACCAACCTTTATTTCAGCACAGCTTGCCGAGAAACTTAAAAAAATCAAGTTACTCATCCTTGATGTGGATGGCGTAATGACGGATGGGGGAATGTACTTTGCCGAGAGTGGTGAACAAATGAAGAAGTTCAACACAAAAGACGGAATGGCTATTATTCATCTCACAAAAAACGATTTTCAGGTAGCCATCATCTCTTCTGGATTTAGAGGTGAAGCGGTAAAAAATAGAGCGGAAATGCTTGGAATACAACATTGTCATGTAACACGAGAACCCAAAATGGATGTTCTCAACAGAATTTGTTCCGATTTAGGAATCGAACTGAATCAAGTGGCAATGATTGGAGACGATATCAACGATTTGGAAGTAATGCGAAACATTGGAGTTTCATTTGCGCCAAGAAATGCCGTTTCCGTAGTGAAAAAACAGGTCGATATTATTCTCGAGAAGAGAGGAGGAGAAGGTTGCGTGAGAGAACTCATCGATCATTATTTGTTAAAACAACCATTGGAAAAATAGTATGGAAAAGATTATCATTGGAGTCATTCGTGAAGGAAAAGTGCCACCAGACAAACGAGTGCCGTTAACTCCCGAACAATGTGTGAAACTTCAGGCGATTTATCCACATGTGAAGGTAATTGTTCAGCCAAGTCCCATTCGTGCGTACGCGGATCACGAATACACAGACCTGGGAATCGAAATGAAAGAAGATCTTTCCGAGTGCGATGTACTTGTGGGAGTGAAAGAGGTGAATATCGAGGATCTTATCCCGAACAAGAAATACCTATTCTTCTCTCATACATTCAAAAAGCAACCGTACAATAGAGATCTACTTCGTGCCATTTTGGAGAAAAACATTCAGCTGATAGATTATGAAGTATTGAAAGATATTTCAAATCGTCGCATCATCGGTTTTGGTAGATATGCAGGAATTGTAGGTTGCTACAATGGATTCCGTACGTATGGATTGAAGCACAATTTGTACGAATTGAAGGCAGCTCATTTATGTGCGGATCGTAAAGAAGTGGAAGAAGAGCTGAAAAAGGTAGAGCTTCCAAATGATACGCGTATTGTGTTGACTGGTTTTGGACGAGTAGGACACGGGGCGCGTGAGATTTTGGAGTTGTTACCAATCAAGGAAGTGACTCCAGAGGAGTTCTTGACACAAGAGTTTGATGAGCCGGTGTATGCTCATTTGGAGGTGGAAGATTACTACGCTCGACACGATGGAAGCGAATTCAACAAGGGTGAGTTCTATACGCAGCCTGAGTTGTTCAAATCGACTTTCCCAAGATATTTGTCGAAAGCGGATATGTACATTCCTTGTCATTACTGGAGTGCAAAGGCTGATTTCATCTTCACACGAGATGATTTGAAGGCGGAAGATGTGCGTTTGTCCGTTGTAGCAGATATCAGTTGTGATATTGATGGACCTGTGGCATGTACCATTCGTCCAAGTAAAATCGCTGATCCAATTTATGGATACGATCCACAATCGGAACAAGAAACGAACTTTATGAACGACAATGCAATCGCGGTAATGGCAGTGGATAATCTTCCATGCGAATTGCCTCTCGATGCGTCGGATCATTTTGGTAGCGAATTAATCAAAGAAGTGTTCCCAGCTTTGCTCAAGGATGATAAAGACAAAATCATCGAACGCGGATCACAGACAAACCTCGACGGAGAACTAACATCTTATTTTAGTTATCTTGAGGCCTACGTTGAAGGAAAAGAATAACTATGGAAAAGGGAAATAAGAAGATAATCAGAGGATGGGTGTTCTACGATTGGGCAAACTCCGTGTACAATTTGGTGATCTCTTCGGCAATTTTCCCCATTTTCTTCGAGTCTATGACTCGGAAGGCGTATATCGCTCGTCGAGCGGAGGAGCTTGGAATTAGTGAAGACAAAGTGGTTGCTCGAACAGAGGATATTACCTCATTTTTCTTTGGTTTTGAGATGTCGAGTGCCGTGCTGTACTCGTATGTTTTATCAGCTTCGTTTTTAGTGGTTTCTATTTTGTCCCCGATCCTTTCTGGAATTGCCGATTATTCGGGAATGAAGAAATTCTTCATGCAGCTGTTTTGTTACATCGGAGCTGCTTCTTGTGTCGGTTTGGCATTTTTTGACCCTGGAAACATGGAGTTAAGTATGACGCCCTTCTTCCTGGCAAGTATTGGATTCTGGGGAAGTTTGGTCTTCTATAATTCATTCTTACCTGAAATTGCAGAGCGAAAAGATCATGACCGTATTTCAGCAAGAGGATTCTCAATGGGATACATCGGGAGTATGGTTCTATTGATTATTTGTTTGGTGTGGATTCAGGTGTTCAATGGTGATCCTCAATATGCTTTTGCACTTGTTGGAATTTGGTGGGTTGCCTTCAGTCAAATTACTTACCGAGTCTTACCTAAAAATGTCTACAACAAAAAGGTAGATAAGGGAGTGATCAAAAAAGGACTGATCGAATTGAAAAAGGTATTCAACGAGTTTAAAGGGATTAAAGAGCTTAAACGATACATTGCTTCTTTCTTCTTCTTCAATACAGGTGTTCAAACCGTAATGCTCATGGCAACTTTGTATGCATCGCGAGAAATATTTCAGATTCCTCCAGCTCTCAAAGCTACAATGACGCAAGTAGAAATTGATGCTCACGATGCTGAGTCGGGAACAGGTTTAATTGTTGCAATTCTATTGATCCAAATTTTAGGGGCCGTTGGAGCCTTCTTGATTTCTCGCTTGTCTGAAAAGATTGGAAACTTGAAAGCACTGACAATCGTAGTGTTCTTCTGGATTCCTTTGTGCGTATTTGCCTATTTCATTCCAGTGGGGGGACATCTTCAATTCTACTTCTTGGCTTCAGGCGTTGGAGTGGTAATGGGAGGAGTGCAATCACTCAGTCGTTCGACTTACGCGAAATTATTGCCTGATACGCAAGACCACGCCAGTTATTTCTCATTTTACGATGTAACAGAAAAGATTGGGATTGTCTTCGGAACTTTCTTCTTCGGATTTATGGAGTATGTCATGGATGATATTCGAGCGTCGATTTTATCCATTATTTTCTTCTTCGTAGTTGGACTCTTATTGATTTTCCGAGTTCCAAAAACAGATGCTGTTGCCGCTCGAGTAAGTTCTTGATTCAGATTTTTTTACCTTTGTTTCATAACTAATTAAACGAATCGCTATTATGGAAATGCAAGAGCCAGGAAAAACACGTGCAATTGTCGCACATTTAACACTCATCGGTTGGATTATCGCTATCGTACAGAACGGATCCGATAAAAACGAAGATGCAAGTTTCTACATCCGTCAAATGCTTGGACTTCTCATCCTAATGATTGGTGTTCAAATTGCAGGAATGATTCTGGCAATTATCCCATTTTTAGGATGGTTAGTTTGGTTGGCACTTTGGGGAGCTGTCGTAGCTGCTTGGGTGTACAGTCTCGTGAGTGCAATCAATGGTAAAAAGGAACCAACACCATTCATCGGAGGTCACTTCCAAAAGTGGTTCTCAGGAATGTAGAACGATGAGCAATTAAACGATGTTTTAATTGATCTAGAGAAAACAATACAAACGAAAAATGCCGCTCGATGAGCGGCATTTTTATTCTTCAATCGTACAATTTTTCAATCGTTCAATTATTTTTTATAAAAAGGCAACTTCACCACCTTCGCTTTCACTGGCTTATTTCTGATTTCAATGTTGATTTCAGTGTCTAAATCTTTGTGAGCAATATCTACATATCCCAAACCAATCCCAATATTCATCGATGGAGACATCGTTCCTGAAGTCACGCGACCAATAGAATTTCCTTCCGCATCCAAAATAGGGTAGTCGTGACGTGGAATTCCACGTTCTACCATTTCAAAAGCAA
>JBFHGY010000342.1:0-4375 GCA_041582905.1 Crocinitomicaceae bacterium
GACAGTCACCTCACCGATTTTATCGGCAATTTTTTCGATGTATTCCATCTCTTTTAGTTTGAAAAGCATTTCGTTTTCTTCCATCAATTTCGCTGTATTCAGAAGGCTTCGCGTTGCCGCAGTTTCTTCTCTTCGAGCGATGGTATTAGCTTCTGCGCTTTTTTGCGCGACTAATACCTTATTCATGATGTCCTTTACTTCTCCTGGAAGCACGATGTCACGAATACCCGCCGTCAATACTTCAACTCCTAAATTTGTTGCTCTCACTCGAACGTAGTCCAACACGAAGTCAGCTACTGTTTCCTTTGCGGCTAGCAACTCATCCAAGGTCAAAGTGCCAACGAACTCACGCAATCCCAATTGAATCAATGTGTACAATTGCTTTTCAAAACCCTTTGAATCAAGCAAGGCTTTTTGTGCATTGATCACTTTGTAGTTTGCCTGGAAATTGATTCGCAATGCGGCTTTATCTTTCGTCAACATTTCTTGTCCAGAAAGTTCCAATTGAATTTGACGCATGTCAATTTTCATTACTTCGACAGGCGTTGTACCCTTCGTGAAGTAGTACAAACCTTTCGTTAGCACACGCTCGAACTTACCATCAAAGAACAACAGACCTTCTTCGCTTGAATCAATTTTGAACTCGTACAAAAACTCCTTCAAGTAATCGTTTTTCAGCATTGCCTTATCGATTGCGTTTACGCTTTCAGGATCATTCAAGTCTAGCGTAATCACTTTCAACTCAACCAAACCTTTGAAGTAGAAGTAACGACCTCGCTTAAGAATTTCTGAAAAGTTCTTCCCAACGTAGCTCAACGCGATTTCGTTATCCGCAATTTCGATTACTTCCGTTGCCTCCTTGAACTGTTTATCTGTCAGCATGACATCAATCATTTCTGGCGCACGAAGCATTACCGACTTTGGGTACATAACAGCATTTTCTCTCATGCTCAACCAATGTGATCCTTCCGTGATCAATCGATTGTAATCTCCATTTTTGAAGATGATTGCTACTTTTCCTACGTTAATTCTCGTTCTTTTCATTTTACTTCATTTTTACTCCAAATTTTTTTATGCTCTCGCATCGTCTTATTGTATTGAGTTTTCGTGTTAATAAATTTTAATGTGAGCTTGATTATCCAATCGAACTCGTGTTAATAGAAAGGAGCACAAAGTGACCACCCTCCTTGATCGGGCGTAGAATTGAGCAATGGTGTTTGCGAGCTGTTTTTGTTCGTCCTTCATCTCTCAATGGAGAAGAGTTCGGAAGTTTAAAGAGCAGACATTCACCGAAGCGGTATCCTTCCTTACCGGATCCTTTGGGTTGAAATCGGAGACTGAACCGAAATCCAAATCCCCAATTTCCGATCTACTTTGCGCACCTAGCTTGATGTTTTTTACAAGGACATCTCCTTTTGGATAGGGTTGTATGTTTTGAGCATACATTAAACCGCTGGAGCCGAAATCCAGTGTCTTACCAGTTAGACTACTCGAACTAATCGAGGCAGGACTCGAACCTGCATAGGTTTTGAATTATGTTTAACCGCTAAACTACCACAGGCACTTTCGATTCTGAGGGGTGGATTCGAACCACCGTACTAATTCATGTCAAGAGATAAGGTTGAGCAGCATATCGAACAACAGTGCCGAACGATACTATGTGGCGGTTGAAACCATCATCGTGGGCTCAGGGGCTTATGGTTCTTAACTTCTTTTGTGCTGGTGCACAGTATTTTGATGATTTATTATACGCGATGACTGAGCGGAGTCGAAGTCCGCGTATAGTAAATCAATATCTTCAAAGAGCGTTTTTGTCTTTCGACATGTCAAAGATTTACACCTACTGCGCAATTATTTTGCGTAGTGATAAAAACAACTGATTTTTGTACGGAGAGAGAGACTCGAACTCTCAAAATCCTGATTCTAAATCAGGCGCGTATACCTATTCCGCCATCTCCGCATTGTTTGTCTGGGAAGCCGTTTCAATAGTTAGACACCGATTCGGATCTAGCGATGTAAATCCGAATAAACACTCAAGAGACAGTTGAATGTTCTGGCAAGTGCCACGGTGTATATGGTATTCATTAATCGATCTTGAACGCACAAGAAAGTCAGTTCTAATCGATTCAATAATTCTAATAAGGAAGGTGAGAAAGTCAATCGTCATTGACTTCCCACGGAGATTATTAGTTCTGGTTCGAATCCAGTCCTATTGCGCAAATCTATCCGTCCTTCCAAAAATCATGGTGCAAAAAAAAGCACCTCTTTACGGAGATGCTTACGATTCACTAACCATGACTTTGGCTAGGTCAAACGTATCATCTCCTTCATTCGTTGCAGTCCATAAGCGAACCCAAGTTCTTTCATCAGCTTTCCTGTTGAGAGCTTTAAAGCACTTCGGCAATCATGGACATGTTCGTTTGTCGGTATCATAATCGTTTCGTTTAATAATGAACTATATTTCTATAGTCCTGATTTGTGACGGTGCAAAGATTGGATGAATAACTGTAAAATCCAAACTAAAAATAAATTTATTTAATTGATTACCAGTGTTTTATGTTTATTTTTAGACAATAGAATTCCTGCGCGCTTCAAGCACGTTTTGCTCAATTTTACAATTGACTGTCTCTCAACTGCTTTCTTGTTTTTCAATTCCTATTTACTATTTGTTCTTAAGCTTTCATTATCTCTAAAAAAATTTCATCTTTTTTTCGATGTTCATTCATTTACCTCGTAATTATTCATCTTTGGATCAAAAAAAACGTCCAATTTTCATTGGACGTTCTACTTATTTTGAAGAAATCTGTTCTCTATTCATTGCTTCATTAATAGTAAATACCGTCCAATGGTTGAAGTCAGTTCAACACTTAAACGCCCGAGTTGATTGCTCGGCAGCTGGTTTTGATATTTTGATAGATGCATCATTGGTGGTAAGACGTTATCGTATTGCTATTGGTTGGTTCAGGATCAAATAAGCGCTTTCTTTAAAAATTAGACGAGCAGAATTGACTAACTTGGGTTCGTATATTTGAAAGCAGATTCTGTTGATGTCTACGTATTCCAAACCTCATATTTTTTCATTCGTTGCGCTACTGGGCATTCTGCTCATTTTGGGATGCACCACTACCACTAAATATGTTGGTGGCATTCAGATCAACGAAGCAAACCAGGATGATTGGGCCAAAACGCTCAAAAGTGTTGGAATGAATACCGCTCAAGTGACCGCTTATGCCAAACAGGGAGCGTGGAATTCGGATCATTTGTGGTGGGACGATGAGGATACCACGCACATTTTGAATGAGATCCGAGCGCTCAAAGCAAATAAGGTGAAAGTAACAATGGTTCTTCGCGTGGCCCTTCAACATAGTTTTGATGAGAACATGTATAAGTGGCATGGTATGATTTACCCTACTTCGCAAGCTCAAAAAAACGAATGGTTCTATCGCTACGCATATTTTGTAGAAATGTGGGCGAAATTGTGTGAACGCGAAGGAGTTGATGTCCTCGCTATTTCCAGTGAGATAAATGCTTTAACGGCTACTGAACAAATCGATTCGCTTCCGCCGCTTATTGAATACTTTTCGAATCGAGAGAAACAGCTTAATCACGAACTAAAAATTGTTCCGCATGCCGAACGGCTTCTACAGCACAATTTATGGGAATACGGACGTCAGGTAGATACAAATATTCGCGAATACCTTCTTTCCGAAATTGAATCTAATGTCGCGTGGACGAAAGAAGCTTTTCATACCGATCAACCGAATGCTATTGAACTCATCAATAAAGACCGGAAGTATTTGGACAGTATTTGGCGCAGCATTATCAACAACGCACGCAGGTATTATTCAGGGAATATCACAATGGCGGCCAACTTTGACAATTATCATGAAGTTTCGTTTTGGGATGAGTTGGATTTTCTAGGCATCAATGCCTATTTCTCTCTTCGGAACGTTCATCGTCGACCCCTTTCTGAAGAAACGCTCTATCAAGAGTTAACGGAGGGGTGGAACAAGGTTTTTTCGGATATTTCATCATTCAAACTACGTAAGAACCTTCCCGACAAGCCCATCTACTTCACTGAAATAGGATATACGCAAAAAGAAGGTTGTACACTTGCCCCGTGGGGAGGAGAAGGATATACTTTGTTGTCTGAGGACACTATTGATTCACTCATCATTTGGAAGGAAGCTCCCGACAAGCCACAAGAGAGAATCATGGCAATGGATGCGCTTTATGAAGTCGTCCAAACGAATCGAATTCCACTCGTTGGGTTGAATTACTGGAAACTGACGAGTCATGCGTATCATGAAGGATACGAACCTTTTATGTTGTATATCAACAAAGAGGAAAAGGACGAATTGCAGTCTTCGATTGC
>JBFHGY010000343.1:0-4373 GCA_041582905.1 Crocinitomicaceae bacterium
CTTTCACTTTTCCCTGAGCTCGAAGTTGGTTTATGGCTTCTGCGATTTCTTCAGGCTGCATCAATGGACTGGGTCGGTGCAGGAGCAACAAATCGATGTAATCAGTTTGTAAATTTTTCAACGATTGCTCTACTGACCAAACAATGTGTTCCTTGGAATAATCGTAGTGTTTAATGCTTAGCGGACGCTTTTCACTTGGGTATTGAATCCCACATTTCGTGATAAATTGAACGGTTTCTCTCGGAATGGAACTAGCGGCAAATGCCTTCCCAAAATCTTCTTCTGTGGTGTATCCTCCGTAGATGTCAGCGTGGTCAAATGTCGTGATGCCACTTGCTAAGCAGTTCTCCATGAGGGCTTGCATCGACTCGGTGCTTAGGGATTTTCCCCAACTTCCCCATGTCATGGTGCCAGCTATAATGTGCGAAAATTCGTTCATGTCGTTTGTTTCTTCATGCGTAGTGAACCTTCCAGCCTCGTTGCTCAAGTACACTTTGCAAAGTCGCTAATTCACGCGCTTGAGTTAAGGTTGTTTGTACGCGATCAAAAGTCAGCAAGTTTCCATTCACGTGTGGAATCAGATCATGTGGAAAGACAATTTCTGCATTCGATTCGCTGTTTTCGGAAAAGGCGATCCACTGGCGTAATAAATTGATGGATTCGTTGTCACTCAGTTTAAAATCACTTGACTTTACCGAACAAAAGAAATCAATGGATTCGCGCGCACGCGTGAGCAATACATTCAAGCGCTTGCGTCCGTTTTGGGTATTCATCGGTCCAAATCGCAAATGGAAATCACCGTCTGTATTGGGAGCATATCCAAAACTGATGATTAATGAATCGCATTCATCGCCCTGAACATTTTCGAGCGCTTTGAAGAATCCACCATGTGTTTCCTGATGAATCAGTAATTCGTTTTGTTGGGAGGAGTCGAGTTGTCTCCAGATACACGATAATTGTTCTTCCGAAAAAGCGACAATTCCAAGGCTCTTTTGTTCTTTGAGTCGGAGAGATAGATGTGCAGCAACCGCTTTTGCTTCCGCTAAATTGCTTCGGTTTTCAAATACAGCATTCTCAATAAAATGGTGTCGAATCGGATGGTCGGTGTCCTTCGCGGAAGGATAGGCTTTCAATTTTCCATCGTAAAAATGCTTGTTCGAGAAGGCAATTAGCTCAGGATGCACACTTCGGTAGTGATGAAGCAGCGGTACTTTCTGAAAATGATAGCTCGCTTGATGCAATAAGTCGGTCAGCCCACTCGATCCCGATTGAAAATAATGGGAAGGTCCCATTTGATGTTCGTCTCCTGCCACAATGATGCGGTCACATCGCTGAATGGCCCCAAGTGCATGCTGAATAGGAATTTGGCTCGCTTCGTCAAAAATGACCCAATCGAAGCAGTGTTGCTCCATCGGAAAGCAATTCGCTAAACTCGATGGATTACTCAACCAAATCGGTTTCAACAAGGAAATCCAGTGACGTGCTTCCGATGCAAAAAGTTCTCTCAATGTCGGATGACTTCTCGTTTTTCCAAATTCCTTCACCAGAATTGATTTCCCTTTTCGAAGTGCCTTCTTCAAGACTTTTTGCTCTTCCGAAAGTCGATTCGCGGGCGTGTTTAGCAAAGTGTGATGCTTCGTGAATTGCTCATGAATTGCATTCAATAAATGATGGGCATGAATCTCGGCTTCGCTCGACTGCGCGGATAAAATCGCACGTACTTTTTCCCTGATTTGATCGGGTTCGAAAGAAGAGAATGAAGGGAAGCGTTCTTTAAAAAGTGTGTAGTTCGAAGTGAGTACAAGTGTTTCGTAATCGTTGAACGTAGAACATTCGCGTAGCGAAAGCAATTCGTGATCATCCAGTTCAAGTAGCGTTTGATGTTCTGCGACTATTTCGGAGAAGTGTGATTTTAGATCAGAAAGAAACGGCAAAAGGATAGTGTTTCCGTCTAGCTTGAATGAAGATTGAAGTAGATGATGTACATCGCTCAAAACGGAATGGTGCGCCGTAATTTTTGCCCGTTGCTCAACAGGAATGGACATGTACAATGACCATTTTTCCTCGGAAAACAGCGAAATAGATTGCTGAATTTGCTCAATTTCCTGTTCGGGGTGCTCAATACCGATTTTCTTCAATCGACTGAGGCACTTTTTCAATCTTTCCTCTTTTTGCCCTGCACTTAAACGTCTTTCCAGATTGAGAACAGCTTCAGAAAAAGGTAAAGTGGACAATTGTTTCCAACGCTTTTTTGCTCTTCGCTTTTCAAAGAAACTTCCTTGCTGAATGAGTTTCAAAAGCGATTCCGATTCTATCACCGAGGGATAAATGATCCATTCCGAACCGATTTCTTCATCATTAGAAAGAGAAACATACTGTTTAGCCAATCGCAAAAAGCGTTTTTGAACTTTCGATTCAGGTGTGAAAATCTCCGAATAGCGTTTGAATAACTCATTTTCGAAGACTTGACAAATGGCCGCTTCTTTCATGGCAGTCGAAAGATCATTCCATGTCTCGACAACAAAAATGCCTTGCAGCGCGATGAGTTGTTCTTGGAGGGCGTGAATGCGTTGATCGAATTGTAAGAAATCTGCTGAAATCAAGGTTTTCTTCCGTAAATAAGAAACGACTTTGTGTATACCAATATCGAATAGAGAAGAGAGAATGTCTTTGTGTTGAATGAATTGAGAAACCGTTGGGGCGGTACTCGAATAGGTTCCTGTCAGCTCTTTCCCCTTACTTAATTCCAAAAAATCATGAAAGGAAACACCGCCAATGAGATCTGTTTGATTCAACAAATCCAAAGTCATCTGAAGATTGTCTTCGTATTGCTCCGAAAGCTGAAGGTTGATGTCTGTATTCGGTTGATACGATTCAAAAAAGTCCCAGGATCGTTTTAAGTTCTCCAAAAATTCATGGCTTTGTCGATCGGAACCAGCAATGAAGCAGAGCGTATCGAAATTCATGGATTGCAATTTCGATTCAATCACTTCCAGCGCAGCGCGTTTTTCGGAAACAGCTAAAATTGTTTGGTTTGCTGCTAATCCTTTACCGATCAAATTACAAATCACTTGAGATTTTCCTGTTCCTGGAGGACCTTGCACAACGACATGTGAATCGGAAGTGGCGGCAAAGACAGCTTCATGGTCCGTATCGGCAGGAAACAAATTGGTCGGGGTAAGTTGCAATGGACGGATGGAAACCTGTTCATTGCCAAATAAGGTTCCAATCGTGGGATTCAAAATTTCTGCTGCCTGCAAATCTTCTAATTCCTTCAATACCTGATAGCGATGATGATGGAAATTTCCCACCACGCTCGTTTCAAGCTCCACTTGCAGTCCAATTGACTCGAAATGTTGTGCAAGTGTTGTCAATTCGGGTTGTTCGATCAATTCTTGAGGAATGGAACGGTTAAATTCTCTTCGGAAATGACTCACAATAAAAGGATTCAAAAAGGAAGCATCATCCATTTCTTGAAAGTGAACTTCCTGCTGAATGCGATTGGATGAGTAGGAGATCGGTGTCAGAAGAATAGGTGAAAGAACGTCTTTTCCACTCACTTTTAAGCGAACCACTCCACGGGCAAAACACAGTGTATTCACACCTGATTCTTTCCTACTCAAACGAGCATCTGCCAACATTTTTTTGGGAAAATCAGCAAACGGAATTCCTTTCCCGAAGAAAGAAGAATCGCTTATAAAATGCAGTTTTGGATTCTCGTGATGGATGTCCACCAACACATCATTCACATTGAAGTGACTGCTTTCTGCAAGCAAAGTTGAAATGATATGTTTAAGTTCTTGAGACAAGTCGATAAATTTACGAAAAACAAGTAGGATAGCTTGTGGTGATCGCGGTTTGAAAATCACGATCGGGAGAAGACTATTTAGTACATTTGTGTATCCAAACAGGATAAAAGTGAAATTCGGAACCAAAGCAATTCATGCAGGTGTTGAGCCTGATTCGGCAACGGGAGCCATCATGACGCCCATTTACCAAACGTCTACCTACGTTCAGGAAGAAGTAGGGAAGCACAAGGGTTACGCCTATTCGCGCACACAAAATCCTACGCGACATGCCTTGGAAAAGAACATTGCAGCTCTGGAAAATGCAGCCTTTGGAGCATGTTTTGGTTCAGGACTAGCAGCAATTGACTGTTTGATGAAGATGCTCAATCCAGGAGATGAGGTGATCTCAACCAGTGATTTGTACGGCGGAACGTTTCGCTTATTCAAAACGATTTTTGAGAAATATGGTATCGTATTCCACTTTGTGGAGATGAAAAATGCGGAAGCGGTGGCTGAATTGGTGAACGATAACACCAAAATCATTTGGGTAGAAACTCCTACGAATCCAATGATGAGCATTATCGA
>JBFHGY010000344.1:0-4371 GCA_041582905.1 Crocinitomicaceae bacterium
AATGGTGGTGGTAACCTAACGGTGACTTCAACTGGAAATACAGCAACGGTTACGGCACCAACTACAACGGCAGGTACGTTTGATTATAGCTTGGTTAGTGTTTCTGATGCGAGCGCGACAGGATGTTCTCAAACGCAAACAGGAATTGCAACGGTAACAGTTAATCCTTTACCGACTGCTACAATCGCAGGTACGACAACGGTGTGTGAGGGAGATGTGGCGCCAGTAATCACATTTACGGGATCAAACGGAACAGCTCCGTATACATTTACCTACAACATTGATGGTGGTGCGAGTCAGACAGTTACTTCAACAGGAACTACAGCGACAGTTACGGCACCAACAGGAACAGTAGGTACATTTAACTACAATTTATTGAGTGTTTCAGATGCAAGTGCGACAGGATGTTCGCAAGCTCAAACAGGAGTTGCAACAGTGACAGTGGTTTCATTGCCGACGGCAACAATCTCCGGAACGGTTGATGTTTGTTTAGGTGCACCTGAACCAGTGATCACATTTACAGGGGCAAATGGAACAGCGCCATACACGTTTACCTACAATATCAATAACACTGGAAACATCACAGTAACGTCAACAGGGAATACAGCAACAGTGAATGTTCCAACGGCAGTATCGGGTGTATTCAACTTTAACTTGGTGAGTGTATCTGATGCGGGAGCAACAGGGTGTTCACAAACACAAACAGGAACGGCAACCGTGACGGTATTAGACCTTCCTACAGTATTCGCAGGAAATGACTTTGTAGTGTGTGAAGGAGATCAGGCAATATTGACTGGTTCTGGAGCGACAAGTTATGTATGGGATCAAGGTGTTACGGATGGAGTATTCTTCACTCCTTCGGGAACAACGACTTACACGGTAACAGGAACAGACGCGAATGGATGTACGAATACGGATGATGTGGTAATCACGGTAGAACCGCTTCCAGTAGTGTCTTTCGTTGGTGATGTACTTTCAGGATGTGAACCATTAACGGTAACATTTACGAATTCGACTCCAGGTTCACTCGATAATTGTCTTTGGACATTCGGAGATGGATCTACATTAACAGGATGTGGAAGTGTAAGTTATACGTTTGACACGCCAGGAATGTACGACGTAACGTTGACAACCACTTCGACTTCTGGATGTACTTCGAGTGCAACTTACACAGATTACATCTACGTGGAAGGAGTTCCAGTGGCTAGCTTCAGTCCAAGCTCTTCATCTGTTTCGAACTTGAATACAGAAATCTATTTCGATAATACAAGTGTTGGAGCAACGGATTACAATTGGACATTCGGTGATGGATCGCCATCAACGAGTCAAGAGTCTCCTTGGCATTTATTCCCAAGTGAAGATCCAGGATCGTATGATGTCGAGTTGATCGCGTACTCTCCTCTGGGATGTTCGGATACGGCAAATGTTACGATCACGGTTACAGAAGAAGTTATTTTCTACGTGCCAAATACATTTACACCAGATTACGATGACTTCAACCAAACTTTCCAACCAGTATTCAATTCTGGATATGATCCTTATGATTTCACACTACTCATTTTCAACAGATGGGGAGAAATCATTTTCGAAAGTCATAATGCCGACATCGGTTGGGACGGAACGTATGGAGGAAAGTTAATGCAAGACGGAACGTATACGTGGAAAATTGAGTTTAAAACAACTACAAGTGACGAAAGAAGAGTTGTGGTTGGACACGTGAATATGTTGAAATAAACTACTCTATTTAGTACTGAAAACGAAGGCCAAAGGTCTTCGTTTTTTTGTTAAAAAAACATACGTCCTGTTACAATTCTGTGATTGTTTGGGTAAGGGACAACTATAGTATGCAAAAAACGTCTTATTTTTGAACTCAGTATCTAATTTGTGTTACTTATCTGTTAACATGTGTTATGATGCTTTGAATCAGGTTATTGTTTAAGCGTAATCTGATAAAAAAGATGGTAAATATGAAAATTAGACTCGTATTGAGTACTTGTTTTGTCCTAGTGACGCTTTTTGTCATGTCAACTCCCGAGATACAATCAGCAACCGATTTTTCCTCAAGAAATGTTGAGCCTTCCACAGCGACGCCAACACCTTTTGATGTTCAAGAAAGTTCTTTTAAACTCGGATGGAGAACAAGACCCTTGTGCCTGCGAGAAATGATTGATGTATTTCAAACAAATGATTTTAAATGCACAGTAAAATGAAGAATTTTCTCACCGTTGTTGTAGTTAGCATGTTCCTTCTTTCGATAATGGATGTTCAGGCTCAAGCACAACCTCCTTGTACGGTTACTGCGAGTCCGTCATCGGTTACGTTGAACTGTGGAGATACATTGACACTTAGTGCAATTGGACTTTCTTCTACTCCTGTACTTTCGACAAATTTTGATGGAGGAGCCATCGGTGCAGGCTGGTCAACAACGGCGACCATGTTATACAATAACCCCTGTGGTCCTAGTTTAGATGGTTCTCCTGCCGCATGGTTCGGAAATGTACCACTTCCAAGAACATTGACCTCAAATGGATTTGATTTATCGTGTGGGGGACAAGTGTGTTTTGACCTAGATTTAGCTGGAGATGATGCCTGCGGTGGTTGTTCAGATTGTGAAGACCCAGACCTTATTGATGAAGGAGTTTTCTTCCAATATTCCGTGGACGGTGGATTAAACTGGATTGATATCTTTTACTTTCAAACTAATTCAGCGAACAACACACCTTACTATCAATGGGGGAACTATTGTTTCATTCTTCCTCCCGCAGCCTGGTCAACCAACACGATGTTTCGTTGGGATCAGCCCAATATCTCAAGTAGCTTAAATGATCACTGGGGAATTGATAACGTCTCAATTACTCCAACAAACTGTGGGTATTGGTACGATTGGAGTAATATCCCAGGATCGAACGACCCGACATCACAGATAGTGACACCTAATACATCAACTACCTATTACATTGATTACACAGATGGAGTGGATGCATGTACGGATTCGGTAGTGGTGAACGTAGTTCCACTTATTGCTACGGCGACAGCAACTGATACAAACATCAATTGTGGAGCATGTACGGATTTAGATCTCTTAGTTTTAAACGATGTAACAAATCAGTATTCAGATAATTTCGATCCAAGCTACGATCCGCAAATGTGGAACATTGTAATTGGAGGAACGGCCAATGCCGATTGTGGAAGTTTGTCAGGGAATGCATTGCATTTTGATGGAACATCTGGTCGACTCGCGACAACGGTTCCAATTGATGCAACAAACTGTTCAAATATTACCTTCTCTATGTTTATGGGAAATAACGGATCATTGGCTCCATGTGGAGATGTTGGACCGGGTGAGAATGTGAAGCTTCAGTTTACGACCAACGGAGGTGCTTCGTGGACAGATATCGCCACGTATGATCAGGCACTTTGGGAAACGAATAATGCCTGGCAAGGATTCAATGAAGTGATTCCTCCAGCAGGGCAAACGGCAACGACCATTTTCCGATGGATTCAACCATCATTTACTCCATGTTTTGGATGTGATAACTGGGCGCTCGATAATGTGAATGTGGCATGTTCTTCACCGAATGTAAACTACACGTGGACGCCATCAACCGGATTGAGTGATCCAGCGATCAAGAATCCTACGGCTTGTCCAATGGCTGATATCACCTATTCTGCAACAATTACAAATACCTTAACGGGGTGTACCGCTTCAGATGATATCAATATTTCTGTTGGCGTATGTGCATGTACATTCAACTCATTTACGTACAACATCAATCAATGTCAGGGTGGCGGAACCTATTCGATTAGTGGTGATTTTGAGTACTTCTTGAATCCTGGGACGGGATCACTCGTGGTGGAAGCAACGAATGCTTCGGGCACCTACACGCAAACGATTCCAGGTCCGTTTACAGATTTCCAATTAACCAATTATTTGGTGACGGGAATTCCTTCAGATGGATCGCCAGTGACAATCAACGTGTATTTTACGGATGAAACAACATGTGAATCAACACTCAACGGTGTGTCGCCTGTGCTTCCGACGGTTACAAATGTATCGGGAGGAGGGACGTACTGCGCAGGTGATGTAGTTGCTCCTATTTTGGTAGATGTCACAGGTACAGGACCTTGGACAATTGATTACACCTTGGATGGAGTGGCGATGACAGCATCCGGTGCGGCTTCTCCTGTTTCGTTGGGAACAGCGGCTGGAAACTATATCGTAACGGCTGTAACAGATGCAAACTGTACCAACGCTGGATCAGGAACGCAAACAATCATTATCCATACATTGCCAACTGTTACGACTGTGACAGGTGGAGCAGCATATTGTGATGGAGATCCGATCAATGATATTTTTGCCGACGTTACGGG
>JBFHGY010000345.1:0-4357 GCA_041582905.1 Crocinitomicaceae bacterium
GAAATCAATCAATTGGATTGTATGGAGTACGAGATGTCCTGAAGGAACAGATAATGGTTGCTTTGCCTGAAAGTGAAGGCAGATTCAACATGCATGCTGCTCAAATTAAATTAAAATTGAACAGAGGAGAAGAGGAATCGACTTACACACGAAAGGACCGACTTTCGGGACACTATTCTTTTTTGACACGGAATCGATTGGGAGCTATTTGGCGTGAGGAACTGGGAATTTTGCCTGATTCTATGATGTTACATCCAACGCTGAAAAATGGTTTGCCCGTCTCGCCTGTGTATCCCTATCAATTGGAATATAATCAAACGGATCGAAAGGAATCGTTTTACCAAAGCATCGATGATTCTCTAGGTTGGCTTGATATCAGTTCGCTCCTTCCGCTGGGTGTATATCAGGACGATGAGTTGGATGCTGATTTTGGGGATTACCTCGTTCTTCCTTTTGTGAAAAATCACGCCATCTCTATTTTTGTTCAAAGTAATGACGCAATTGCAATCGCTGAGGATGAACGTATGTTGGAGTTATCGAATGGTGTGGGAACGGTAAAAGTTGAATTGTTCGAACTGAACGACAAAATCATCAAGGTTCAATTGAGTATTGAAATCGCGAGGAGATATCTGAGCGGAAGGGAAGATGTAGAGCAATTTGAAGCCTTGCTTCAGCGGTATGCTGAAATTCGTTCAAAAAAGTGGTTGTTGGAGCTCTAATTTGTTCCAACTGTTCTTCATCTTTGCTAACTGTACATTTGTCACTGAATCATCCAAATGATCCTCGAAATACAATTATCTTTCAAAAAACTGAATAATACTCTATGGTAACATCTAGCAACTTTTTTAGGTGTGCTTTGCTCCTTGTGATGCTGTTCATCGCTCATTTTCGTGCGCAATCTCAAAATGAATACATCGATAGCGTTCGAGCTCAATTGAAAGTGTCCAAAGAGGATACCAACAAGGTTAAACTACTCAATGATTTATGTTGGGAGTTGGCTTTTGTGAAAACGGAAGAAGCGATCAGTTTTGGAAAGCGAGGCGTTCGTCTGTCGGAAAAGCTAAAATATACCTCAGGTGAATCCATCGGACGTTATTATCTCGGAAGAATTTATGTGGAAATAGGCAAGGCGAAACTCGCGCTCGAAGAGACCAAGAAGGCCTTGGAAATAGATAGTAAATCAGGTGATGTATATGCAATAGCTTCGGATCACGGACAAATCGGGGCGTGCTACAAAACGTTGGGAAACTACGATAAAGCCATGTTTCATTATTACCAAAGTTTAGAACTGTTTGAGAAAATGGGGAATGTATTTGCTGCGGCTCAAACAAGGCTTAACCTGGCGAGTTTTAGTCTTCAGCATGAGGAATATGCCGAAACGATTAAGTTGGCGCAGGAAGCAGGTGCCGTATTTCGACAGGCTGAGGCGCAGCAGATGTTGGCTCGTGCGTTGTCTTTGGAAGCTTCCGCATTATCCAAATTGAAGAGGTGGGATCAATCCATGAAACTGTACAAAGAATCTTTGAGGATTTCCCAGGAGCTGGAAGATCAAATTGAGATCGCCGCTACCTTCAATAATTTTGGACTCTACTTCTATGAGCGGAATCAATCGGATAGTGCTGTGGTCTATTTCGACAAAGCACTCGTCATTCAAGAATCGCTCGGACGAAATGGTTCTGCCGCTGTTACCTTGGCGAATAAGGCGCTTGCACATTTAGCCCTGAAGGAGCAAGAAAAATCAATGGAGTCGATTAATCGATCGATTGAACTGGGAAAAGAAGCGGGAGAATTGTTCGAAATTGCCTCGATGATGTCCTATGCAGCGGAGATTTATTACAATGATGGCGACTATAGGAAAGCGTACGATTATCTGCAGATTTCACGAGATATGAAGGATACACTTCTTTCGGAACGGAAGACGGAGCAAATGTTCGATATTCGAGAGAAATACGAGTCGGAGAAAAGGGAGCAACGCATCGAGACATTAAAAAAGGAGAGAGATGCATCCGAAGCAAAATCACGATTAGTCGATACAGTCATTATTTTTTCGATTGGAATTATCTTGCTGCTCATTGTGCTCGTGTTTTATATTCTTCGACAACGAAAAGCGAAGGAGCAACAGCGAAAAATTGAATTGGAGCAAAAGGTGCTACGTGCACAAATGAACCCGCACTTCATCTTTAATAGTTTGAATAGTATTCAACGAATTTTTATTGAAGGAGATGTGGATCTCGCGAACGAATACATCAGTGATTTTGGGAAATTGCTCAGAATCATTCTGGAAAACAATGGAAAAAAACGCGTGTCCATTCAAAATGAAGTAGAAACACTTAAGTTGTACTTAGATATCGAATCGATTCGTTTGGAAGGAAAAATCGAATATACGATCGACATTTCACCGAAGATCGATGTACTCAATAATTTAATTCCACCTCTGATTATTCAACCCTTCGTGGAAAATGCCATTTGGCATGGGATCTTACCGAAAGAAGATGATGAAATGGGTGTGATCGTAGTTTCTTTGGATAAAGAATCGGACAAATTTCTCATTTGCTCCATCACCGATAATGGAATTGGAATCAAGAAAAGTTTGGAGATGAAAGGGAAAAATGGGCATGTCTCGAAGGGAATGTCGATTACTGAGGAACGACTTGGACATAAAATTCAAGTGGAAGAAATGGATGCTGGTGGCACAAAAGTAACCTTGAAAATACCATTAAACCTATGATGAAAGCTGTATTAATTGATGATGAAAAGGATGCGCGTTTTATCCTTAGAAATTTACTGGAACGAAAATTCTCGGATAAAATTGAAGTGATTGGTGAAGCGGATGATGTGATGCCCGGCGTAGAAGCAATTCAAGAACTGAAGCCTGACCTCGTGTTTTTGGATGTGCAAATGAAAAAGGGAAATGGGTTTGACTTACTCAATCATTTGGAGGAGATCAATTTTGAGGTGATCTTCATTACGGCACACAATCAGTTTGCGGTGGAAGCTTTTAAATTTAGTGCGTTTGGGTATTTACTCAAGCCGATCAAACATCAGGATTTGGGAGAAGTTATCGAGAAATTGGAAACGAAATTGCTTCAATCGAAGAGCAAAATGAAGGACCGACTGAAGGTTCTTGTTGAAAACTACGGGAATGAGGGCGAAGTGCAAAAGTTGATTCTTCCCAATGTCGAAGGTTTTCAAGTGGTGAAGGTAAGAGACATTATTCGTTTGGAGGGAGATCGAAACTATACCAACTTCATCCTTATCGGAGGGAAGAAAATTACGGCAAGTAAGAATTTGGGTGAGTACGAAGAGTTATTGAATCACCATGGGTTTTTTCGAATTCACCAGAGTACAATTGTGAGTTTGCGCCATATTTCGGCCTATTTAAAAACAGATGGCGGAATCGTCGAAACAGTAGACGGAGCGAAACTTAAGGTGAGCCGCTATCGAAAAACGGAGTTTTTGAGCCGCTTTTTTTAGTAAAAAAAATCATCTGGTATTCCAGTAACCGAACTCGGAAATTTTCTGGAATAAAACACCCATTTGGTGTATTCCATCCGATCACTGACAATTACCATCTTTCCACGAAGTTTGCGAGTTGTACATCGCACTAGGATTTCCTTTAAAATGTTCATTTCAGCCTCTAAATTTGATAAAAAAACAAGTAGAGATGAAACAAATATTTTTTTCAGGAGCCGTTGTATTGGGGCTTATTATGACAGCGTGTACGGCTGAGGTAACCACAACAGAGAACGAAGGAGAAACAGAAAACGTGGAAAACGTTGAAGCAAAGTCTGAAAACATGACGTGCGAAGAAATGCTTAACGATGTTGACAATCTTCTCGGAAAGGAAGTGACAGTTACCGCAACTTGTTGGGGGACATCAAACACAATGACAGGTGAAGTAAACCTGAATCTTGGTGACGGAAAATTAGAAGGAATGAGATCAGCTCCTGTGGTAGTGAAATTTGCCGAAGGTGAAGCGGAAGCGGCGAAGGCTATCGAAAAAGATCAGGAAGTGACAATCAAAGCAAAAGTAAACGATTACAAGTATGGAGCGATCGAATTGACGAATCCATCGATTGTTAAGTAACGTGAGTTTGAGTAGTATTGTTTTTCAATACAGAGCAAGGAAGCTGTTTCACATGTGGGACAGCTTTTTTATGCAAAAACGAGACTGTAGAAACACAATCTCGTTTTGTTTTTTTTGACTAAGTGCAATTGACCTAGCAAGTGATAAAAGACTAGTTGGCGAGTGCAAACTGTATCGGAAGTGTCATTTCAGCACTCACTGTCTTACCGTTTTTTGTTCCTGGAGTCCAGTTCGGCATATTGGAAACCACACGCGTCGCCTCCTCGTTAA
>JBFHGY010000346.1:0-4339 GCA_041582905.1 Crocinitomicaceae bacterium
ACCTGCCCTTTCGAATGCTGACGTAGTAGCAGGACTGAAAGAAGCCCTTAACGTAGGGATCAAAAACTCTGTAGACTTAACTTCTGTAACAGACGGGTTCCTTGGAAATGCTGACATTCGCCTTCCCTTCCCTGAAGATGCAATGAAAGTAAAAGAAAAAGCGTTGGAATGGGGATTGGATGGACAAGTTGAGAAATTTGAAACAACGCTCAATCGTGCTGCCGAAGAAGCGACCAAAGAAGCACTTCCTATATTTAAGGATGCCATTATTGGAATGTCGATCTCTGATGGATTTGCAATTTTGAACGGTGGTGAAGGAGCCGCAACCGATTATTTGAAACAAAATACTAGTGCGAAATTGGTTGAAGCGTTTTCTCCAAAAGTAGCAGATGCAATTGCTAAAGTAAAACTGACAGACTATTGGGAGCCAATCGTGAACAAGTATAACATTTACGCAAACAGTCCATTTAGCAACGCAGAGCCTGTGAATCCAGATTTGAATGAATACGTAACAGAGCGTGCTATTTCCGGATTGTTCCACATGGTAGAAATCGAAGAGAATAAAATTCGTGAGAACCCAGCGGCGCGTGTAACTGACCTACTTCAAAAAGTATTCGGAAGCATTGGAGTTGGCGGAAACTAAACGAACTTTTCATCTTCTGGACAGATGTTCAGAATGATAAACCGATTAACTAAGCTCAGTCGACTATCGACTGGGCTTTTTCATTGCAATATGCCACAGAATTCCTATTTTCATCCAACAAAATCGACTCAATGAAATACCCGCATACCGAATTGGTTCTAAACGACAAGGGACAAGTGTATCACCTTGGACTTTCCCCTGAAAATGTTTCTGACAAAATCATTCTCGTAGGAGATCAGGATCGAGTGAACCTCGTGGCCTCATTTTTCGATTCAGTAGAACACAGTTCACAGCACCGTGAATTCGTGTGTAAAACCGGTCAATATCAAGGGAAACGTATCAGTGTGGTTTCAACAGGAATTGGAACGGACAACATTGATATTACCATCAACGAATTGGATGCACTTTTCAACATCGATTTGGAAAAGCGAGACGATAAAGCAGAAAAAACATCATTGAGTCTTGTTCGAATCGGAACCTGTGGAATTTTACAACCCGAAGTTCCTGTTCATTCGTACATCTTACCGACACATGCCTTTGGATTGGACAATGTCGCTCACTACTATGATATTGATTTTTCTGCAGAAGAAAATGAACTCAACGATGCGGTGAACGCAGCCGTCGATCTTCCCGAAAAAATCAATACCTATCTCGCTGCAGCTTCTTCTCGATTGACGGATCTTCTCAGATCATCCGAAACGACAGAAGGAATAACGATCACATCCAGCGGTTTTTATGGTCCGCAGGGCAGACAACTTCGTCTTCCAAATAAAACAAACGCGATCAACGAACAGTTGACTGCGTTCAAACATGGTGATGCACGAATTACCAACTTCGAAATGGAAAGTTCCGCTCTTTTTGCGTTAGGAAAGGCGCTAGGACACGAGTGCGCGACCATCTGTTTAGGAATTGCGAATCGACCGAAAAAAGATTTCTCAAAAGACTATTCGCAGCACATGATGAAGCTCATCAAGTACGTTTTGGATCGTATTTAACCGACTGATTTTCCCGATTCTACTGCCCTCTCAACAAAAATCCGTAGCTTTAGAGTAATGGAATCTAAAAATGTCAATTTCGCCGTCTTAATAGACGGTGACAACATCCCATCTGCTCACGTAAAAGAGATGATGGAAGAAATAGCCAAATACGGCAACCCCACAATCAAACGAATTTATGGTGACTGGACGAAACCGCATCTCTCCAAGTGGAAAAATCTACTGCTGGAAAATGCGATCACGCCTATTCAACAATACGGATATACAACAGGAAAAAATGCTACCGATTCAGCAATGATCATTGACGCAATGGACATTCTCTACTCTGGAAAAGTAAATGGATTTTGCATCGTTTCGAGTGATAGCGACTTTACGCGCTTGGCCACGCGATTGCGTGAAGCGGGAATGACCGTTTTAGGAATTGGAGAACGAAAAACGCCCAATCCTTTCATCGTGGCTTGTGATAAGTTTATCTATGTCGAAATTCTAAAGAATAGAGGCTCGAAGAAAACTGCTACCAGTGAAAAAGCGGCTGATGAAGAAGATAAAGAAAGCTTTGACCCCATCTCTCAAAAAGAAATCAACTTAATTCAAAAATCGATTTCTGATTTATCGGATGAAGATGGTTGGGCATATTTGGGAGATGTTGGAAATCTTATTCAGAAGAAACAGCCCAATTTCGATTCGCGAAACTATGGGTTCGAAAAATTAACGGCGCTGATTCGCTCGCTGAAAGAATTTGAAGTGGAACAACGCGACAATCCGAAGAGCAGACACAAATTAATGTTTGTGAAGAATGTCGAAAAACCAAAGCGATCCGCTCGAACCACACGAAAAAGCACAAAACCTGCAACGAAAAAGACAGCTGCACAAAAACGCAGTTAATTGATCAACATGAAATTTACCGAACTCAATTTACAGCCCGAACTCCTCGAAGCCATCTCATACATGGGATTTGAAACGGCGACACCCGTCCAGGAAAAAGCCATTCCCATTATTTTGAACAATGATGACCTCATCGCTTGTGCGCAAACAGGAACGGGAAAAACGGGAGCATTCGTCCTCCCAATTCTCAATAAACTTGTTGGAAAACAAGACACGAATATCGATACATTGATTATCGTTCCAACACGTGAGTTGGCCATTCAAATCGAACAACAAATTCAAGGTCTCTCCTATTTCATTTCCGTTGGATCAATGGCCATTTACGGAGGTGGTGACGGAAAAGACTGGTCAATTCAAAAAGAAGCACTCACCAAAGGAACAGACATCATTGTCGCTACTCCGGGAAAACTGATTTCTCATTTAAAATTGGGATATGTCAACTTTAAACATGTGAAACACCTCGTTCTCGACGAAGCGGATCGCATGCTCGACATGGGATTCATTGATGATTTGAAAACCATCACCTCTCATTTACCCAAAGAGCGACAAACCTTGATGTTTAGTGCGACCATGCCTGGTAACATACGTCAATTAGCTAAGCGCATCATGCAGCAACCGAAGGAAATTTCTTTTGCCGTTTCGAAGCCAGCCGCAGGCGTTGACCAGAAAATGTACATGGCACACGAGAACCAGAAGATTGGCGTTTTAACTCACATTTTGCAAGAGCGCAAAGACTTCGACAGTATTATCGTGTTTACCTCATCAAAGATGAAAGTGTCACAAATTGTCAGTTCTCTCCGAAAAGCAGGGTTCAAAGCTACAGGAATCTCGTCCAATCTTGATCAAGACCGACGCGAAGAAGTATTGCGCGGATTCCGATCCAAACGCATCCGTATTTTGGTGGCTACAGATGTGATGAGCCGTGGAATAGATATCAAAGAAATCAATATGGTGGTGAACTTCGATGTTCCGCATGATGCTGAAGATTATGTTCACCGTGTTGGACGTACGGCTCGCGCCAACACCAAAGGGGAAGCATTCACGCTCATCAACGAAAAGGACATGCACAAAGTGCGTAAAATTGAGCGCTTAATCGAAACGAAGTTCGAAAAACTGGCCCCACCGGAAGCACTCGGTCCTGGACCAGAATGGGTAGAAAAAAGCAAGTCGAAACCCAACAATAGACGCAAGAAACCGCATTATCAAAAAAAGAAAATAGCGACAGGAAGGCCTCAAGGAGGTTCATCTAAAAATGACAAGAATAAGCCCAAACCGCAAAACAAACCGTGATGAAAATAAGCCACACACTATTCACTTTTCTTGCCATTTCATTTACCATTCTTTTGAGTTCTTGCGTTCAGAAGGCAACAGAAGATGATACTCCAAAAGAAGACGTTATTGTTGTGGAAGACACGATCGAGGTAAAACCTCCTGTGGTTCCAATCGATACACTGCCTACAACTCCACCAACAGTAGACATTAAGGTATACTCAGAGTATCCTGAGGCCATCGATGGGTGTGCGTGTTACTTCGGCTTAACTGCACCTGAATTGAGTGAAGGGAAATACGTTTTCATGACCAACTATGAGAAAAAGGCTTACATGATTCTCGATGGAAAAATGCGCACTTTTGAATTGACCCAATCAGAAAATCTACCCAGTGGTGAACTCAAAGAAACATGGAAACATGCTGATTTCGACATGGTGGTTCAATCCAAAGAGACGGGAGAAATTGACGAAACTTGGCAGAGCATTGGAACGATTAGCATTCAACCAAAAGACAAGGAGAAAACAGTTATTCGCGTTGTCGGCGAGTG
>JBFHGY010000347.1:0-4326 GCA_041582905.1 Crocinitomicaceae bacterium
ACACTTGTACTTACAAGTGCGATTGTCAACATGCTAAAAAGTAATCGTATCATAAATGATTGTTTATATGAATTGCTAAAATACTATTTTCAATCTAGAGAAATAAGGTCAAACACCTTGCCAACGTTAAAATCTGTGAACTCATGGTTCTCTAGTAATTCCGTCGATCAATTCCCCACAACATTTTGTTTCGGATTGTATCGAGGAAGTTGTTGTCTTCAAATTTGATCACGTTGATCATAAAATCTGCTTTTCGAACGATCAACTCTTCTCCCTGACGGATACTCTTTGAATGTCCATCCAAACTTGCGAGGTATTTTCTACTTCTTCCTTCTACCGATAATTTGATCGGCATGTGATCAGGAACAACCATCGGTCGAACATTCAAATTATGCGGAGCAATTGGCGTCAAAATGTGCACCTGACAACCCGGCGTAATAATTGGTCCGCCACAACTTAAACTATAAGCAGTAGAACCAGACGGAGTTGCTACAATCAATCCATCAGCCCAATACGAATTCAGGTATTTACCTTCCAATTCGGCATGAACAGTGACCATTGTAGACGTATCTTTTTTCTGAAGAACGATTTCGTTCAACGCGAAGTTGTCATCTCCAAAAATATTCTCTTCGGTTTCCACTTTAATCATGGACCGTTTTTGATGGACATACTGCTTTCGATTCACCAAATCCATGGCTTCTTGAATCTGATCACGACTCACGTTGGCAAGAAATCCCAACCGCCCTGTGTTGATCCCTAGAACCGGTACTCCTGAATCGCGGATGTACTTCACGTTTTTCATAAACGTTCCATCTCCACCAATACTAAAGCTCAAATCGATCCCTTCCTGCAAATCTATGTATGAACTGAACTCATCTGTTTTCTCCGAAAGTCCAATTTTCTTTACCAAGGTATCCTTGAGGTCGGTATGTAGCACAGGGTTCCATCCAAAATCTTTCAAAATTCCGAGAAATTCCATGAAGTAAACTGCTGTTTGCTTCGTTACCCTTTGACCGTATACTGCTACATTCATTGCCTAAAAGTTCAAATAATTCATGAGTGCATCGTATCGGAATTTCAAATCTTCCGTATACTGACTCTTTTGGAAGGACGCCTTAATGATATACTCGTAGCGTTCAAAGCTTCGGATAATTCGATCAAGTTCTATTGTATTAATCTTCAAGGTCACTTCAATATTGGTTGAGTCTGGTGAAGACATAATGTATGAACTCAAAATTTTCGCGTCATTTCCTTCGACAATTTGAGCAATTTCCGCCATTGAGTAATCGATCCGTGCCATTTCAAGCACTAAAATCCCACCATTCTCTTTAATACTTCCGGTATTGGCGATTAAAGTCAATAAATGGTGTACGCTTGTACATCCTAAATATTTCTCATCTCGATCAAGAATGGGAATCAAGCTCAATTTGAACTCTGCCATTTTAGCGAGTACTTGATAAATATGATCTCCCTCAAAAGCGTATGGGCGTGGAAGGTGTTGAAACAACTTATCCAATGTCCACTCCGGATTTCCCTGATCCAAAAGGTCTGATTCCGAGATTACCCCAACGAAGTTACCGTTCTTAAGTACGGGTAAATGTGATACTTTGAACTCTTCCATCCAATTCAAAGCTTTCTCTCCACTGTCTGAGTGCATCAGTGGTGGAATCTCGTCTGTAATTAACGTAACTGCTCTCATTTCAATCGCTAAAGTAGCATAATAACCCTATTCTCACTGTAAAATCTGTTAAGAATTCGAGCTTATACTTATATAGTTTGTAGGTTTGTGGTGTCAAAAACTATACCGTATGTCTGTTAAACTTAGTGTGAACGTGAATAAAATTGCCACTTTGCGCAATGCCCGAGGAGGAAACACACCGAATGTTGTTCAAGTAGCCCTTGATTGTGAGCGATTTGGAGCTGATGGGATTACTGTGCATCCGCGCCCAGATGAACGACACATTACACGACAAGATGTCATTGACCTTTCAAAGGTTGTGACAACAGAATTCAACATTGAAGGATATCCGAATGAACGTTTCATGGAACTAGTAATGGAAGTACAACCAGCTCAAGCAACACTCGTACCCGATCCACCACATGTACTTACCTCGAATGCAGGATGGGATACAAAGCAACATTTGGATTTACTTACGGACTTAGCTCAAACCTTCAAAGCGAAAGGCATACGCTCTTCGATTTTTGTGGATACTGACCTTCAGAATATTGAATACGCTGCAAAATCAGGAGTAGATCGTATTGAATTGTACACTGGACCTTATGCAGATGATTATGCCACGAATCCAGAAAAAGCCATTGAAGAATACGTGAAGGCCGCTCAATTGGCGAATGAACTCGGTTTGGGAATTAATGCAGGACATGATTTGAGTTTGGATAACCTTCGTTATTTCCAAGAGAACATACCTGGATTAGCCGAAGTATCTATTGGTCATGCCCTCATTTCCGATGCACTCTACTTAGGATTAGAGAACACGGTTCAAATGTATTTGCGCTTGTTGAAATAATCGAGTGTCAAGCACCATTTGCAATAAGCAATAGACCAACGAAAAACAAAATCAATGCGATTAGGGCTAACCCTAGGACGCCCAAAGCCATAATAATTGCTACAAATAAATCCGTGGCTGCTGGTAATGAAACAAACAGTAAAAATGCGGACAGCACAGCTGCAATCAAGGCAAGAATGAACAACGTAACGTGAGGTTTTACTCCTTGTCTCTCACGTGAGTCGGTAGAGTTTTCTTTATCTTCTTCTAAATGCGGACTCACCGTCTTCTTGGTTGTATCTATCGGAATGGGCGAAACTGCTACATCCACCAAATCATATTCATCGAAAGATACATCTGAAGATTCATTGTTTTTCAACATTCCGATTTCTTCCGTTGCTTCTTCATTCGGAAGAGATGTCACATCCACTTCAGCCGTTTTCCTTAAGCGTTGAGGCGACTTTTCTTCTTGATCGACTTCGCCTTTTTGAGAAGCATATCCTTTTTTCCATTGAATGTTCCACCCGCGATTGTGCACGCGCTTTTCCACTGTACAGGAAACCACAAAAAGAGAGGCGAATAGGATCAGTAGTATTGTTTTCACACGAATAGAACGAAGTATTCTAGCTGCTGGTTGGGCTGTCCTCTTTCATTTCAAAATGGTACTTCTTTTTTCAAAATGAAAATAATTCCAAATGACATGCTTGGAGAAGCAATTAAAAAACAAAACGCTAAACCTTTACGGATAAGGGATTTACCTCATCACTCATTCCATCACGCGCAAAAGTGGCACTTAATTCGTCAGAAGAAAGTCGATCGTCACTGTTATGCTCAGACGATGCTTCGCAATCTGAATAAGATGCAGGGCAAACTGTTCGAAGTTAGATTGATTATGCAAGAATTGATCACTAAGGTGAAAATTCGACGAAATGAACACAATAAACGCACAATCATACTCACCGACCAGAACAATAAATCGGGAGGAGATACTTTTCCTCCCGTTTTCTAACCCTTAAAAAAACAAAGCCATGAAAAGAAAAAAAAGAATCGTTTACATCATCGATGACAGCCCGTATAACTTAAAAGCAATTGACAGAAAAGTGAGACGCTCCATGAATTGCGAGACCAATCTGTATCAAGATGCCAATACGGCACTCAAAGCAATGGAAATGCAAAAACCAGATTTAGTGATTACGGACTACCGTTTGGATCATCACCTACATAACAATCTCACAGGTGAGCAACTGATGTTAGCCGTTAAAAAAGCACATCCAGAAGTACCTGTTTTGGTTTACTCTTCGAGTAAGAATCAATTACTTGCGCTACGACTCATTGCACAGGGAGCTGAAGAGTTCATTCCGCGGTCTGATGCATTTTATGAGGAGATTGGTCCAATTAGCGCTTTCCACATGAATCGCTTACGTTTGCCTTTACAAGGAGCGAAAGTGGCTATTTTCTCCACTTTATTGCTGACCATCATCTTTTTTGTACTCATCAGCGCTGGACTTATTGCTTTTGCCTCTTTTTCGATCATCGGATCAATTATTCTCCTTGGAATTAGTGTCTTCGTTATTGAGATGATCACCCGAAAATATCGAAATCAGCACGCATGAATTCAACCAAACTACCATATAACGTTGCTATTCTTGACGATTGCCGCTTCTTTCTAAAATTAATGCTTCAGTCTTTTCATCGGGAGAAGGAACGAAACAGCCATTCTTTTTGGTCTCAGATTGATTTCCGAGTCTACTCAAACCTTGCTGATTTCGAATTGAATCAATTCAATCCACCCAATGTGGCCATTATTGACTATTACCTTGGT
>JBFHGY010000348.1:0-4322 GCA_041582905.1 Crocinitomicaceae bacterium
AATATTCACTCTTGAAGATAAACCGTCATTGATCAAAATGGCGAATAATTGGAACATTGTCAAAAACTTGAGCGATGCATTTCCCCAACCATATACGGAAGAGGATGCGGATCAATTCATTCAAAGTTCAATTGATGCAGTGCCAACAACACGTTTTTGTATTGAGAAAAATGAGGAGTACGTTGGAAACATCGGTTTGCATCCGAATAGTGATATCTACCGAAAGAATGCGGAAATCGGTTACTTCATTGGGGAATCTTTTTGGGGACAGGGAATAGCGACTCAAGCCATTAAAATGATGGTCGAGTATGGGTTCAAAGAATTGAAAATCCACCGAATTCAAGCAGGCGTTTTTGATTACAATGGTGCATCCAGAAAAGTATTGGAAAAAGCAGGTTTTGAGTATGAGGGAACCGCGAAAGATGGTGTATTCAAGGATGGGAAATTTTATGACGAATTGAAATTCGGAATTTTAAATCCCTTTGAAAAGTAAGAGGGGATACGTTTAGCTGTTAATCCGCTTGTATTCTGCTAAAATAATTCCAGTAGCCATTGCTGCATTTAACGATTCGGCAGCTCCGTACTTTGGGATAAGAATGGGATGCGTTACGCGTTTTTTGATCGCGTCGGAAATTCCGTTTCCTTCATTTCCAATAACCAAAATCGCATTCTTCTCAATGGGAGAGGCGTACATGTCAACACCATCGAGTAAAGCTCCGTAAATTGGAAGGGATGTTTCAGATAAATAGTCGTTGAGATCTACATATTCAATCGACATGCGAAACAACGACCCCATGGTGGACTGTACCACTTTCGAATTGAAGCAATCAACCGTTTCTTTGGAACATACAATAGAAGAAATTCCGAACCATTCCGCCGTTCGGATGATGGTTCCCATGTTTCCAGGGTCCTGAATTCCATCCAAGGCCAAAATTAAATTCCCGTCTCTTTTTTGAGCTTGCGGAAAGCGCACAACGGCAAGCAAATTTCCAGGGTTCTTTTGAGAGCTAATTGCTTTCATTCCACGTTCATCCGTTTGGTAAACGCGTTCAAACGAAAATTGGTCATGCGTGGTACAGATAAACTCAATGACATCTGGATTTTCCTCCAACAATTCGTACACAATTTTTTCTCCCTCAACAACAAATAGTTGCTCAGCATCCCTGTTCTTTTTCAGCCGAAGAGATCGAATTAATTTAATCTTGTTTTTGGATAAATTTTCCACGATTGCTTTTATTACTTTTGTTCAAACTCATAAGAGACTTGAATCGACTTTTCAAACATACAATTATTCTTTTAATTCTGGTGGTTACGGCACTTTCGTGTAAGCAAACCAAGAATGTTCCTCAGGGAGAATACCTGTTGAAAAAGAACAAAGTAGAGATTCAAGGAGGTAAGGTGGATGAAGACGAAATTACCGAGATTATCCGTCAAAAGCCAAACTTCAAACGATTGGGGATTAAGTGGAATTTGATGATGTTCAACGCAGTAGATTCAGCAAAAGTGGCGGAAAAGCGTGCTCGAAAGAATCAAAAGTTGCGCGAAAAGAACCGAGAATTACGCGAAAAGGAAGACCGAATCAACGCGAAGAGAATTGAGCGAGCTAGAAGAAAAGACAAGGAGTACTACACGGAAAAGATCATTCCGTTGAAAGACACGGTAACACCGCGTAAATTTTTCAGAGAATGGTTAAAGTACAAGATCGGTAAGCCGCCAGTGGTGTTTGATAGCATTCCGTATGAAAAAACCTTGGAGCAAATGTCAGCCTACATGCGCAGTAAAGGTTTCTATTATTCGTCAGTGAGTGGATTGGTGCAATACAAGCGTCGAAAAGCGAAGGTTTGGTACAACATCGTTACGGGAGAACGCTACTACATTGATTCGGTGAGTGTAGATTGTGATAATCCAAGTGTTGCAGGAACCTATGCAAAATACCTGCGATCGCAAGATGAAGATCCCTTAAGAGAGCAGCCTTTTGATGTCGACCTGTTAGATGATCACCGATCGGACGTGACTACTTTTATGAGAAATCAAGCGCTGTATGGATTTAGCCCTACACATATTCAATACGAAGTAGATACGAATCGTCGTGATATGACGGTAGATTTAACGGTTGTCTTCCTCGATCGCTTGGTTCGTCCGAAGGAAAACCCAGACACCTTAATTTCAGTGCCACATCAAACCACTTACATTCGTGATGTGTATTTCCACATTGCGGATACGAGTTTGTACGAAGGGAATTTCAAAGCGTACATGGATGAATTGGGATTGAGCGTAATGAATGGACAAACGATTCGCGCGATTGATACCTTGCATTACAAAGAAATCAAGAAGCACGGTTCGGATGAATACGATCCTTTCCGAGTGGCCACTTTTATCTATAATGGTGAGATGTTGCTCAATCCAGAATTACTGGAGATGCAGAATTACCTTGAAAGCACCAATTTTTACAAGGAAGAATACGGTGAGCGATCATACACGCGCTTGCTTCAACTTGGTTTGTTCGAAGGGATTAAAACGCAAATCATTGAAATACCAGGGACACGAGAATTGGATGTACACTATTATTTGATTCCACTGAAGAAGCAGAGTTTTGGTGTGGAGCCAAAAGCCACGAATTCGAATGGATTCTTGGGAGTTTCTGCATCGCTTAATTATTCGAATCGCAATTTGTTCAAGAACGGAGCGAAACTCACCATTGCTCTTTCGGGTGGTTTTGAGTCACAGCCAGCCGTTTTCGATGAGACCTTGGATGGGCAGAAAATTGAGACAGCCAGTCGAAGCTTTAACACCTTTGAATTTGGACCAAGTATCAAATACGAAGCGCCAAGTTTACTTCCTGTGAAAATCACGCGTTTTTCGAAACGTCACCGACCAAGAACAGTTATTTCTACCGCATACAACTATCAACAACGAAATGATTTCACACGTGGAGTCTTTCAGTTGAACTACTTGTGGCAGTTTTATGTAGGAAAGAATCAACTATTTCAGGCAGGATTGCCGGGAGCATCTGTTATCAAGTTCGTAAATATCAAAAAGAGTACGGTGTTTGAAAATACGCTGCTTGGATTAAATGATCTTTTCTTATTGAATTCATACAGCGATCAATTTATTTGGCAAGATTGGCGTTTCACGTTTGAGTACACCATGCGCGAGAAGAAGAATGAGAAGTCAAAAACCTTGGCGTATTTCACATCTTCATTTGATCCTGCTGGAAATCTTCTTTCTTTATTTGATAATTATCTGGATACGCTTGACAATGGACAAAGAAAGATTTTTGGTGTCGCGTATGCGCAGTTTTTGCGTCTCGACAACGAATTGATTGTCTCGCAGCCAGTAGGGAAGGAGAAGTCGTTCCATTTTAAATTAAACGCAGGAGCAGGTTTGCCTTATGGGAATTCGCAGAATTCGATGCCATACGATTACAGCTTCTTCGCAGGAGGAGCCAACGATAACCGTGGTTGGCGAGCGCGATCACTAGGTCCAGGTGTATACCGATACTACTTGGATACCAATCGAACGGCAACACAGATTGGAGATGTGCGTTTTGGAGGATCTGCCGAATACCGTTTTCCATTCAGCTCGCTGGTGAAAGGAGCGCTTTTCTTTGATGCAGGAAACATTTGGACAATTCGTGATGATGTGAATCGACCGGGTGGACAGTTTACCAAAGATTGGTATAAGCAAATTGCGTTCGCAACAGGATTCGGGTTTCGATTGGATTTCGACTTCTTTATTATCCGTCTCGATTTAGGGATTCCACTCAGAAATCCAACCTTACCGCAAGGTTCTCAATGGGTCTTCCAATCGAGAAAAGCATACGAAGAAGTGCTACTCAACGAGTTTGGACCTGGATATTTAACGATGGACATTCCTCGTCCATTTTCGCCACAAATCCACTTCGGTATCGGATATCCGTTCTAGAGGAATGTTGATTTTAAGAAAGGACGAAGTTCTTCCCATGAAATCGTCAATGCTTCATTCGGCCAGTTTTCAAAAGATTTCAAATTGATTTTCATTCCTTCTTCCACTAATTCAACTTGACAATCCTCAATGGAAATAGAGTCGATGAAATCGTCTGATGGAGCATCGTTTCCATTTTCAATAATGTGTTTTACGATATGATCTGTGAAAAAGGAATCGTAGTGCTTTTTCTGTTTTTCAAGGAAGAGGGCACTGATTGTACATGTTTCACCTGTACTTAAATCGAAAAAGTGATTTTCCGTTTTGCTTTCGTCCAAGTCGATGCAATTGAAATAGAAATTTAATTGAAGAAAATTGGCTTTTTGGACATATCCGAACTGACCAATGCAATAATCTTG
>JBFHGY010000349.1:0-4321 GCA_041582905.1 Crocinitomicaceae bacterium
GAAGGATGCCGAAAGATTTACATGATCGGTCTCGGCCCAGACTTCAAGCAAGGAGAAGTCGTAACCGAAGAATACGAACAAATTGATATTTCCGCGACGATTGCGCACATCATGAAGTTCGACATGCCTACTTCGGATGGACGTGTGATTACGCCCTTGTTTAAAGATTAAAGAGCTTCCCTTAGATGAAGTTCTATCTTGCATTCTCCCTGTTTCTATTTGGTTTGACATCAATAGCCCAAACAGACAACTTCGAAGCAGCAATCACGCGCGGCAACTGGCTTGTTGAGTTTATCAATTTTGAACGCTTAGACACAGTAGGTCGTGCAATTGGAGATACAGTCGTACTCTCAAAAGTTCCGAAACGACTAAAATTCAAAAAGCAGCGACCTTTTCGATTCCATTCCAACGGATCTGTTCATTCTCCGCAAACACCTCCGTTTAGCTGTGGAACTGTCTCCACGCTAGAAGCCATCTGGTATTTAAAATGGCGTGAATACTGTACGTGGAGAACAGTGAAAAACGATGAAGAAACCCTACTTCACTTCAACGGGATGTATCTCTCCATGGTGGAAGCAAAAAAGAAGCAATTTACCTTTATCATTTCTTCCAAAGACTAAAAAAGAGAACCCGATTACTCGAATTCTCTTTTCATTTCCTGTTTAAACAACGAATCAATCGTCGTCATTGATGTCTTCTCCCAGTTGGTGTCCAACGTATGTTCCTTTGATGATCTGATCTTGGAAATCTTTCATTCCACCAGGCGAGTGAGGCATTAAGATCGAAGAATTCTTCGAGTTTGCACCGATGTCTTTGATCGTATCGAAATACTGCGTCATCAATACGAACTGCATAATCTCTTCGTGCGTCACATTATCCAACGATTTCTTGAAATCTTCCACCGATTCTTTGAATCCGCGAACAATCTCCAAACGCTGTTGTGCAATTCCTTCCCCAGACAAACGCTTCGACTCTGCCTCTGCTTCTGCCTCCTTCACAATTCGGATTTTCTTCGCTTCCGCTTCTTCCAGTGCTGCCTCACGCTCGCGTTTAGCCGCATTAATTCGGTTCATCGATTCCTTCACCTTGTGATCAGGATCAATATCAGTAATCAGCGCGCGAATGATGTTGTATCCATACTGCTCCATCGAAGAAGCAATGTTCTTTTGCACCGCGATCGCGATGTCATCTTTCTTGGCGAAAACATCATCCAACTCCAACTTTGGAACCTCCGCACGTACATCATCAAAAACGTAGGACGCAATCTGATTTTTGGCATTATCCATCGAATAATACGCTTCTTTCACCATTTGGCGCCCCACAGAAAATTGCACCGATACCTGCAAATTCACGAATACATCATCTTTGGTCTTCGTTTCAATGGATACGTCCAGCTGCTGCACACGCAAATTCATCACAGCCGCTTTTCGATCTACAAAGGGAATGATAAATCCCAATCCCGAATGGGCTACACGTTGAAATTTACCGAACCGTTCAATAATGTAAGCGGTTTGCTCCGTGACCATAATCACGGCCTTAAAAATTAAAATTAATCCAATGACGCCCAGAACAATGGGCAAAATGGGTACTTCGTTCATAGTTTCTAAATTTTGGTTCTCTTAAATTAATCATTCTCCATACGGAAGCGTTCACAATCAGAATAAAAGAATATAGATTATATCTATGTACAGATAAAAACAATCAGTTAAAACTATTCTGAAAATGATTCAACTTTGATTTAACTAAAAAACAATACTATGAAGACACAAAAAATATACCTCGAACATGCAAACATGACGGTCAACGACCTAGACCAGTCCATTCATTTCTTCCAAACAGCCTTTCCGGATTTCACTGTTCGCGGAGGTGGAACTACCAACGGTAGAAAATGGATCCACCTTGGAAACGAAACCACCTATGTAGCCCTTAACCAGGCAAAGAAGACGCAACACCACGAAAAAAACTACTCAACATCAGGATTCAATCACATTGGGTTTGTTGTAGAAGACGTAACAGAAATTGCCGAACGACTTCTGAAAGCTGGATACAAAAGAGATTACCCAAAACAAGTGGAAAACTACCGCATTCGTGATTACTTCCTCGATGCAGACGGAAACGAATTTGAATTTGTGCAATACCTTACAGAGGAGATCAATGAACGCAATTTTTACGACGCCTAAACACATGAGACATGAACATCCAACAATTAACCATATACAGCAGTCAACTGCACGATCAGATTGAGTTTTACACTTCAATTTTGGGTTTGAAATCCATCTCTCAATCCGAAAAAAAGGCCTCGTTTCAAATAGGCAGTTCCGTTTTGAACATTGTATCCCGAGAACAATCAACACCGTATCATTTTGCCATCAACATCCCATCAAACAAGGAAAAAGAAGCCCTAAGTTGGCTGAAACAACGTGTCAACATTCTAAAAGATGATGACATCGAACTCCACGATTTTGATTTTTGGAATGCAAAGGCGATGTATTTCTACGATGCAGACCAAAACATCGTCGAGCTGATCGCGCGAAAGAACTTAGAAAACGGAACCGAACAACCATTTGAGGAATCACATCTGCTCAGCATTTCTGAAATCGGATTGGTTTCTCAAAACATTGAGGAGAAGGTCAAGCGATTACAAGCACTGTACAACCTTCCGTCATTCAGCGGAAATTACGAGCGAATGATGGCAATAGGAGACGATAACGGACTCTTCATCTGCATCAATAGGAATAACAAAACGTGGTTTCCAACAGGAGACAAAGCCTTCATATCCGACTTCATGCTCACTTTCTCTAACAATAAAAAGGAATACGCAATGAATTACGAAAACGGTAAAATCATCGATTTAGCGGATTTTTAGGGCGTTCCCCAGATGATCCCAACATCCCGACACTAAATCTTGTTGGGATGCCTGGGTCGGGTCAACCGTTTTCAGGATCTCATCGTGAATGTTTGGAACGAATCTTGGATATCATCCAACAAATTGAGTAACGTTTCGGCACATTGCTCAATATATGAATAGAAAACTTCCTTCATAAAAATGATCGATATGAAAAAGATGATAGTAATTGCCGCAGCGGTTCTCTTCGCAGGAACGGCGAGCGCACAAGACACAGAAAAAAAGCGATTCACAAAAGGATTCAACGTGGGAATTAACCATGCGAATGTTCTTTTAGCGAATGGAAGCAATGGAGGAAGCGTTCAAAACGGAACGGGGTTTCGAATGGGATTAATCAGCAGCTTTGCCTTTTCGGAGCGCATCTCAATTGATCCGAAAGCAGAACTTTCGTTCAACACGTCCACCTTTTGGGATGGAACACAAGAATTCGAGATCAACCCAGTGGACTTGGAACTATTGGGGCACCTCAAAGTAAAAACGAAGAAAAGAGGGTTCAGCCCCTACTTTATTGCCGGTCCAAATGTGAAAATCCCGCTTGCGCGCAACAGCGCTACACTCCCAACACGGCAGGATGTTGCCATCGACTTGGGTATAGGATGGGATGTTCCACTGGGGAAGAAAGTGAGAATTGCCCCTGAGCTTCGTTACTCGATTGGCTTAATGAACATCACCGAATCGAATACCATTCAAGATTTGAAATTCCACAACGTATCCTTGTTGTTGAACTTCAGCGGTAGACCCCGACTCTAGACTAGAAAATCACAGCAAATCCGCTCATTTTGGGCGGATTTTTTGTTTATAGTTACTCAGGAAGAACTACTCGCTTATGCTTCGATTCTTTTCTTTTACTCCCAAATTCACCAACGCCAATTCCAAGAACAAATCGATAGTGATTATCCACACCGTTGTGATTCCCTGCTAGTCCCAAATTGATACACACATTTCGATGGACAATAAAAGAAAGGGTAGCCTTGAAATTGAATCCAATTTTCCATTGCGTAGTCTCCTTGCTACTTACGTACAAAGGGTAACTATAGTAATCGCCACCACCGTAAGTAACCGAAAAATCAGAATGAGTAACACACCTGTTAACTGACGGTCCCGCCAGAAATGAAAGCATCACCGAATGCGGAGTAGGACTTGCAAATCCAATCATCAGGGAACCTGTATTCATCTCATCCTTTTTGTAGGTATGAGATGTCCATAAAAAAGCGTACGGATTCTCTGGTATTCCCGGTCCTACATTTCGTGCTAATCGTTGGTAATACCCGCTTATCAGAAATTGTTCAAAAATCTGAACGCTCGCTCCAAACTCAACGTATTGGGAAGGACTTACATTTGCGCTTAACCACAGGCGCTCCACCTTTTTCCTTTCTTGTGAAAACGAAATAGCAGCAAGACTACAGAAAGCAATAA
>JBFHGY010000350.1:0-4310 GCA_041582905.1 Crocinitomicaceae bacterium
AAGAGCGCTAAAAACGAAAACGCAACCAATAGAAAAAAGAAAAAACCGGTGGATAAAAAGATTCGTTTCATGTGCAAAAGATTTCTAGTTAGACTGTCGAAAACATGAAAAGTTTAAACCGATTGTGGTTTTTAACACTTTTTTAATTCACCTTATCTGTATTAACAATTCACGACCGTAGAATTCATGGGCTATCGAGTTTCCTTGAACTAATAATTTAGGTAGGTCATCGATATATGAATATTTCGAAAAATCGATCTTTCACTCGAATTCCCATCCAATTTACCAAGAGATCGCACTTCAGTAGATGCTACGCGTATTCTGACAATTCTAACCAGCGGTTGGTTTTCTCATCGATTTCTCCCACCACAACGGAAAGGCGTTCACCGGCTTTCATCAATTGATCATTATCGGCATTTGGATCGGAAAGAACAGCTGTTAACTCTTCTTTTTCTTCTTCCAGCTTTTCGAGGATTCCTTCCAATGAATCGAATTCTTGTTGTTCTTTGTAGGACAGCTTTTTCTTTTCTTTTGGCTGAACTTCTTCTACCTTTTCTGTCTCCGCCTCTTCTTTTTGAACGCTTGCTTCCTTCTTGCTTTCGCGCCCTTCCTGAGACTTCATCTTGCGGTAAGTGGTGTAGTTACCGATCAGGTCTTTGACATTTCCGCCTCCATTGAAAACGAATAGGTGATCGACCATTTTATCCATGAAATAACGGTCGTGAGAAACGACAATTAAGCATCCTTGGAAACTTTGCAAGTAATCTTCTAATACGGCAAGTGCGAAAATATCCAGGTCATTCGTCGGCTCATCCAGAATTAAGAAGTTCGGATTTTTCATCAGCACCGTTAGCAATTTCAATCGACGCTTCTCTCCTCCACTCAACTTTCTTACGAAGTTGTAGTGCATATCGCGCGGAAAGAGAAACTTCTCTAACAACTGCGCTGCTGAGAGTTGACGTCCTTTCTCAAGCGGAATAAACTCGGCAATTTCACGGATGACATCAATTACTTTGACATCATCGTCCACTTTGAGCATTTCCTGATCGTAGTAGCCAAAAACTACCGTTTCACCTTTTACAATCTTTCCACTGTCTACCGGAACCACATCCAGCAGCATATTCAAGAAAGTAGACTTTCCTGTTCCGTTATTTCCAACAATTCCTAGTCGTTCCTTTCGCTTGAAGACGTAGGAAAAACTATCGAGAATCACTTTATCACCGAAAGACTTCCCAATCTTATGAAGTTCCAGAATTTTCGTTCCAAGACGCTCCATTTTGATCGGAATTTCCATTTCTTCCGAATCCAAGCGCTGTTTCGCCACCTTCTTCGTTTCATGGAAAGCCTCGATGCGTGCTTTCTGTTTTGTCCCTCTTGCTTTTGGCTGGCGACGCATCCACTCCAACTCTTTTTTGAATTGATTTCGCGCTTTGCCCACCGTTACGGCGTGGTCTTCTTCTCGTTGCGCCTTCTTTTCAAGATAATACGAGAAATTTCCTTTGTATTTATAAATGGTTTGATTATCGATTTCAAAAATCGTGTCGCACACCACCTCGAGGAAATAACGGTCGTGCGTCACCATCAAAATGGTCGCTGAACTCTTTTTCAAGTATTCTTCCAACCACTCAATCATATCGAGGTCGAGGTGGTTAGTCGGCTCATCCAAAATCAAGAAATCCGGTTCAGCAACGAGCACTTTTGCCAACGCTACGCGTTTCTTCTGTCCTCCCGAAAGCTGACGAATTTTCTGCGACGTATCACTGAGTTTGAGCACATCCAATATCTGGCTAACTTTCGTTTCCATGTCCCAGGCGTTCATTTCTGTCACCGCCTCGAAGGTTTTTGAAATTAGCTCTTCGTCATTGGCCGACATCGCTTGATTGTAATCTCGAACCGCTCGCAGTTCAGGAAGATCATGCGAAAAAACCTCTTCCAAAATGGAATGATCTCCTTTGAGGTTTTCAGCTTGTTCCATAAATGATATACGAATATCATTTCGAAATACAACTCTGCCCGAATCGATGTGCTCCTGACCGAGTAAACAACGGAGTAAAGTTGTTTTTCCACTACCGTTTTTCGCAACAATAGCCGTCTTTTGTCCTTGGTCAATTCCAAAGGTGATGTCTTCGAAAATCGTTCGATCTCCAAAGGTTTTCGTTAGTTCTTCAACAGATAAATAGTTCATATTCTAACGAAGTCGGTTGAGAGAGTCCAGTGTTCGCTTGTCTCTTTTGATTCCTACATTGGCTAAAAATGAAAAAGGCAATCCTGCTACGAAAAGATAAAATCCGAGTCCTAATTCTCGGCGCACTCCTGCTGGGTCATCAATCAATGCATCTCCGAAGAAACTCAATAAGATCACTCCAACAACACTCACGAAGTACAAAAAGAAAATCGTGCGTCCTAATTTGAATTGACGTTCAATGTTTTTGTAGGACATAATCGCCAAGAAACACAAAAGCGCTAAGGCAATTGTTCCGACCATCATCGGCATCATTTGATGTTCCATTGCTTCTCCCGTTTGCGCATTTTCTGTAGTAATTCCGAATGCGTTTACTACGTAACGATCGGATTTACCCACAAAGCTCAAGATGGTTACTCCTGCAGAAACAATTCCAAGGAGAATAATTGTGATTCCTAAATATACTGTTTGGACGCGTTGCCACATAATTTGTAATTTTTCACCAAAGATAGAAATTGTGCGTTGCCATTGCAGCGATTCACCGAATGATTTTTTCAGAAATCGATCTAACGGAGAACACTGACATGTCCTGTATCTACAACGCGTTTATCCGAGGCGAGCGTTTTGAACTCAACTCTCCATGTGAACATTCCAGAAGGGATTGTTGTAGAACTGGGATAAGTACCATCCCACCCGATATTGACATCATGTGATTCAAACACTACTTCTCCCCAACGATTGAAAATTAACAGTGTGTAATCAAATGGATCAAATCCTTCTGTAAAAACGGGCTGAAAGGTTTGATTAAATTCGTCTCCATCTGGTGTAAAAGCATTTGGGATGTAGTAGATTAGTTCATCCCCTGCGATCAGGTCCACTTCAACCGTATCGGTGCATCCCGTTTCTGCGATAGCGACCAGCTCAACGGTATAATTCGAAGCTAAGCCAACGTCATACACGTGAATCGGATCTTCCACATTCGATTGCGCTCCATCACCAAAGTCCCAAACGTACGTTTCTGCTCCAACAGATGTATTATTGAACGACACTTGTGAATCGAAACTGTTTATCGATGTTGTAGAAGGAATAAAGGATGCAACGGGTGTGTTTTCAATGAAAATATAATCTACGTAGGTCTTCGAAACTGTACATCCCGAAGCTGTAGTAACAGAAAGCGTCACGCTGTATGATCCTGAATTTTCATAGGTTGTGGAAGACATCCCTAATGAATTCATTGTTTCTCCGTTTCCAAATACCCATGACGCATCCGTGAAGTTTCCAACTGTTGTATTGGTGAAATTCACTTCTAACGGAGCACATCCAGTCAAAATATCTCCTTCAAACGAAAGAGAGGGTAATTCCTCCACATTCACAACAATCTGATCTGTTCCCACACATCCGTTTAAATCGGTCCCGATCACGGAATATGTATTGGAAGCAGCAGGAACGAAGCTTACTCCATTCACCGCTCCATTGTCCCACATGTAGGAACTCGCGCCAGCGGCATTGAGAACGATCGCATCACCAGCGCATATCGTTTGGTCAGCTCCCGCATCCACAACTGGTAATGGGTTCACCGTTACATTCACCTGGTCAGTTCCGACACAGCCATTTTGCCCAATTGTTGATACTGTATATGTGTGACTCCCGATTCCAGGATCA
Organism: Crocinitomicaceae bacterium; assembly: GCA_041582905.1. Classification (GTDB taxonomy): domain Bacteria; phylum Bacteroidota; class Bacteroidia; order Flavobacteriales_D; family Crocinitomicaceae; genus UBA4466. Next base: position 3,845 of record JBFHGY010000350.1, read on the forward strand.
AAAGGAACTCCATCTTGAACTCCATTATCCCAAGAAAACGTAGCTGCCCCAGTAGCTTGAAGTGTTACCTGGGAACCATCATCACATAGATTCTGGTCTGTTCCTGCATTAATGAAAGGTGTTACCTTTACAACCAGCGTGACATTGGAAGTACTATCACATCCTGTGCTGGATGCAAAGGTTTGCGAATACACCCCAGCTTGTGTTTCCGAGGATCCATGAATCGTTGCAATCTGCCCTTCACAAATCTCAATGGTAGAATTCGATGTAATTGAAGGCACTTCAGTCACATTGAAATTACCCGATGTTCCTGTACACCCTGCAGCATCTGTTACTGTAACAGAGATGGGATTATTTAACGCTGTGGCGTTCATCGTAGGTGTTGTGGCTCCTGTTGACCATGCATAAGTTGAATACCCGTTTGTTAGCGATAAGTTGGAGGAAGATCCTGAGCAATACGTGCTTG